>NZ_SISL01000143.1:0-12892 GCF_004307965.1 Verrucosispora sp. SN26_14.1
CCTCCAGGCCGAGCAGCCCGCCCCCGAGCACCAGCGCCCGCCGGGCACCCCGGGCCGTCGCGATGATGCGCCGGCAGTCGTCCAGCGTGCGGAACGCGACCACCCGGTCCGGCAGGTGGGCCGCATCGAGACCGGGCAACGGCGGCACGACCGCCCGCGCACCCGTGGCGAGCACCAGATGGTCGTAGCGGATCCGGTCGCCGTCGTCGGTGCGTACCTCCCGGGCGGCCCGGTCGACGGCCCGGACGGTGACCCCGGTGCGGACGTCGACCCCCCGCCCGGCCGCCTCCGCCAACTCCACGTCCAGCTCGCTGATCTTGCCGGTGAGCAGCGTCGACAACATGATCCGGTTGTACGCCCGATGCGGCTCCGCGCCGAGCACGGTGACCTTGAGGTCCCCGCCCCGCCCGCGCAGCTCGCTCGCCAACCGGGCACCGGCCATCCCGTTGCCGACCACGACCACCCGATCGCCGCTCATGGCAACACTCCGCTGCGCTCCGCGTCGCCTGGTGCGACCTTCTCCAGGCGGACGGCGCAGATCTTGAACTCGGGCATGCCGGAGATCGGGTCGACCGCGTCGTTGGTGACGGAGTTGGCCCGTGCCGCGCCGGCCCAGTGGAACGGCGCGAAGACGGTGTCCGGCCGGATCGCCGGACTCAGCCGGGCAGGCGCCCGGAACTCGCCTCGCCGGGAGACCACCCGGATCGGTTCGCCGTCGGCCACCCCGAGCCGATCGGCCAGATCCGGGTGCAGCTCCACGAACGCGTCGGGGGCGGCCCGGCGCAGCGCCGCCACCCGCCGGGTCTGTGTGCCGGACTGGTATTGGGCGAGTACCCGGCCGGTGGTGAAGTGCAGCGGGTACTCCGGACAGACCTCCTCGGCCGCCGGCCGGTGCTCCACCGGGTGGAACCGGGCCAGCCCGTCCGGGGTGGCGAAGCGGTCCGCGAAGAGTCGGGGCGAGTCCGGCCCGTCGCTGCGTGGGCAGGGCCAGAACACCCCGTCCGCCTCGTCGATGCGGTCCCAACTGATGCCGGCGTAGTCGGCGAGCCCGCCCGCCGAGGCCCGCCGCAGTTCCTCGAACACCGCCTGCGGATCGGCCTCCGGCACACCCGCTCCCGCGTCGTCGCTCGCGTCCGCGCCGGGTGTTAGGAGGGGACCCTTGCTATGCACGAGGCGATAGGAAGGGGCCCTTCCTTTCAGAAGGTCCTCGATGGCGGCGAGGATGGCGAGGTCGGTGCGGACACCGGTCGGCGGGGGGCGGAGCGCGCGTCGGCGCAGCACCCGTCCCTCCAGGTTGGTCATGGTGCCGTCCTCCTCGGCCCACTGCGCCGTGGGCAGCACCACGTCGGCCAGCGCGGCGGTCTCGGAGAGCAGGAAGTCGGCGACGACGAGCAGGTCCAGGTCGCGCAGCCGGCTCTCGATCCGGGCCGCGCGCGGTGCGGAGACCACCGGGTTGGAGCCGAAGACCAGCAACGCCCGGGGTCCGTCCGCGGTGCCCAGTGAGTCCAGCAACCGGTACGCCGGCGCGCCCGGACCGGGCAGCTCGTCTGCGGGTACGCCCCAGACCTCCGCGACGTGTGCCCGGGCCGCCGGATCGTCGATCCTGCGGTACCCGGGTAGCTGGTCGGCCTTCTGCCCGTGCTCCCGGCCGCCCTGGCCGTTGCCCTGCCCGGTCAGGCAGCCGTACCCGGAGCCGGGCCGGCCGGGCAGGCCGAGGGCGAGCGCCAGGTTGACGAAGGCGGTGACCGTGTCGACGCCCTTGGCGTGCTGTTCGGCGCCCCGGGCGGTGAGGATGATCGCCCGTTCGGCGGTGCCGAGGGCGCGGGCGGTCGCCTCCAGGTCGGCCACGGGTACGCCGGAGAGCGCCTCGGCCCGAGCCGGCCACCAGCCCGCCACGGCACGGCGTACGTCGGTGAAACCGTTGGTGCGGGTGGCGACGTACGACCCGTCGACGTAGCCCTCGGTCAGCACGGTGTGCAGCAGTGCGTTGGCCACCGCCAGGTCGGTGCCGGGCAGGGGTTGCAGGTGCAGGTCGGCCTGCCGGGCGGTGGCGGTGGCGCGCGGGTCGATCACGATCAGCGTGCCGCCGCGTTCCCGCTGTTCGGTGAGCCAGCGCACCAGCGGTGGCATCGTCTCGGCCGGGTTCGCGCCGACCAGCAGCAGGGTGTCCGCCCGGCCCAGGTCGGCGAGCGGGAACGGCAGTCCCCGGTCGACGCCGAAGGCCCGCATCCCGGCTGCGGCGGCCGAGGACATGCAGAACCGTCCGTTGTAGTCGATGTGTCGGGTACGCAGCGCCACGCGGGCGAACTTGCCCAGTGCGTACGCCTTCTCGTTGGTGAGCCCGCCGCCGCCGAAGACGGCGACGGCGTCGCGGCCGTGCCGCTGCTGTACCTCGCCCAGCCCGGTGACGATGCGGTCCAGCGCCGCCTCCCAGCTCGCCGGTACGAGTCGGCCGGTGGCCGGGTCGCGCAGCAGCGGGGTGGTCAGCCGGTCGGGGTGGTCGAGCAGCTCGGCGGAGGTCCAGCCCTTCTGGCAGAGGCCGCCCCGGTTGGTCGGGAAGTCCCGGGGGTGTACGGAGATCCGGTCCTCGTCCTGGCGCAGGGTCATCCCGCACTGGAGGGCGCAGTACGGGCAGTGCGTCGCCACCTCCCGGGGTGTTTCCCCCGATCGAGTCGCCGACCGTGCACCGTCTGTCATGTCGGCAAAGCGTGCCGTTGGGCGGTTTCCGGTCGGCGTCCCGTTTGTTTCGGCCCTGTCAAGAGCACCTCACACCGCACGTCGGCTGCGCGCGGGGTCGAGAGGTCTACAATATGGAACGAAAATCCTGTCATGTGGGAAGTGTGCGCGACGGCGACGGATCGGGGGGATCGACATGGATGTGGCTCAGGCGTTCGACGCGGTGGCCGGCAGCTACGACGCCGCGCGGCGGCGACTGGTGCCCTGTTTCGACGGGTTCTACGGCACGGCCGTCGAGGTCGTCGAGCCGGCGTTGCGTGCCGCCCGCGCCGCCGGGCGTACCCCCGAGGTGTTGGATCTGGGCGCCGGCACCGGTCTGCTGTCGTCGCTGGTCGCCGCCGCCGTGCCCGGAGTCCGGCTGACCCTCGTCGACGCCGCGCCGAAGATGCTGGCCGTCGCCGCCGACCAGCTCACCAGCCGGGGCGTGCCGCACCGGGTGGTGGTGGCCGACCTGACCGACCCGCTGCCCGACGGGCGCTACGACGCGGTGGTCAGCGCGCTCGCCGTCCACCACCTCGACGACGCCGGAAAGCGGGACCTCTACCGGCGGGCCGCCGAGGCGCTGGTGCCCGGAGGCGTCTTCGTCAACGCCGAACAGGTCGCCGGCCCCACCGCCGAGCTGGACCGGCGTTACCACGAGGTCTGGCTGGCCCAGATCACCGCGCGCGGCTCCGACGCCGACGAGATCGCCGCCGCCGCGCAGCGGATGGCGTACGACCGGCCGGCGTCCGTGGGGGAGCAGTGTCGTTGGCTGTCCGACGCGGGGCTGACCGATGTGGACTGCTTCTTCAAGGCGTGGCGGTTCGCGGTCTTCGGCGGCCGTGCCCCGGGTGCCAACGGCCCGTCCGGCGACAGCTCGCGGTACTCGACGGATGACTGATGGTCATACCAGCGGGTAGTCTGACCGGCATGACAGCCAAGGTGACTCTGTCGTTCTCCGACGAGACGATCGCGGAGGCCAGGCGGTTCGCCAAGCGCGAAGGGCTCTCCCTGTCGGCCTGGATGGATCAGGCTGCCCGGGAGAAGGCCCTGCGTGAGGTCTTCGCGGCGCACGCCGCCGCGGTCGGGCGGGCCGGACTGGACCTGGAGTCGGCCTCGCTGGCCGACGCGCAGGAGGTGGGCATGGTCGACGACCTGCTCTTCGGCGGTCGCCCGCGTGCTGCGTAGGGGCGAGGTCTGGCGGATCGCCGGGGCTCGCGAGCGGCTCGGGCTCGTGATCAGCTCGGATGTCTACAACTCCACCGCGGTGCCCATCGTGATCGTCGCCGAGGTGGTCGAGGCGGCGCTGCTGCGCGACTCGCCCCTGGCGGTGCCGATGGGCGGCTGGGTGGTCATGCCGGACCGGATCTCGTCTCCGATGAAGAAGTGGTTCGCCGAGTGCGTGGACGTCGCCGACATCGAGACCATGCGCCGGATCGACCGGGCGCTGCGCATCCTCCAGCAGCTCTGACCGTTCCTCACCACCGGCGCGCGGCGCCGGTGCGCTCCCCGTTGCGCCGTCGACCCCGAGGGCGAACGCCACGGTAACGCTCGATTCCTAGCTTCGGCGCCATGACCACCACGAGCACGCGCCCCGAGGTTATCGAGGACACGCAGGACCTGGACCGCAGGCCCGGTCGCTGGATCGGGCACTGGACGCCGGAGGATCCGGGATTCTGGCGTACCACCGGCAGTCGGATCGCCCGACGCAACCTCATCTGGTCGATCTTCGCGGAACACATCGGTTTCTCGGTGTGGCTGCTGTGGAGCATCGTCGTCGTCCGGCTCGGCGACGCCGGGTGGCAGTTGACCACCAGCCAGGCGCTCTGGCTGACCGCCGTACCGAGCGGGGTGGGGGCGCTGCTGCGGTTGCCGTACACCTTCGCCGTGCCGGTCTTCGGCGGACGGAACTGGACGGTCGTCTCCGCGCTGCTGCTGATCGTGCCCTGCGCCGGCCTGGCCTGGGCGGTCGAGCATCCGGAGATCGGGTTCCTGCCGTTGCTGCTGATCGCCGCGAGCGCCGGTCTCGGCGGCGGCAACTTCGCCTCCAGCATGGCGAACATCTCCTTCTTCTACCCCGAACGGGAGAAGGGCTGGGCGCTGGGCCTCAACGCGGCCGGCGGCAACATCGGGGTCGCGGTGGTGCAGTTCGTCGTGCCGCAGGTGATCGTGCTCGGCGGCGGGCTCGTGCTGGCCCGCGCCGGACTGATGTACGTCCCGCTCGCGGTGATCGCCGCCGTCTGCGCGTACCTCTTCATGGACAACCTGGTCGAGGCCAAGGCCGACGTGGGGCCGGTCTGGTCGTCGCTGCGGCACCGGGACACCTGGATCATGTCCCTGCTCTACATCGGCACCTTCGGCTCGTTCATCGGCTACTCGGCGGCCTTCCCGACGCTGCTCACCTCGGTGTTCGGCCGGCCGGACACCGCGTTGGCCTGGGCGTTCCTCGGCGCTGCGGTCGGCTCGTTCTGCCGGCCCTTCGGCGGTCGCCTGGCCGACGTCGTCGGCGGTGCCCGGGTCACGGTGGTCAGCTTCGTGCTGATGGCCGCCGGTGCGCTGGCCGCCCTCTGGTCGGTGGAGCGGCGCAGCATGGGTGTCTTCTTCGCGGCCTTCCTGCTGCTCTTCGTCGCCACCGGGGTGGGCAACGGCTCGACCTACCGGATGATCAGCAAGATCTTCCGGGTCAAGGGCGAGGACCTGGGCGGTACGCCGGAGGTGATGCTGGCGATGCGTCGGCAGGCCGCCGGTGCGCTGGGCATCATCTCCGCGGTCGGCGCCTTCGGCGGTTTCCTGGTGCCGATCTGTTACGCCTGGGCCCGGTCGACCTACGGCGGGATCCAGCCGGCCCTGCGCTTCTATGTCGGTTTCTTCCTGGTGTTGCTGGCGGTCACCTGGGTGGCGTACCTCCGGCCGGGGTCCCGGATGGCGCGGGCACGGGTCTGAGGGGGTATTGTCCCTCCATCCGGCGCGCCCGCCGGACCCCCGTTTTGACCGGCCGACGGGGCTACGGGTATCGTTGCCTGCTGTTGTACGACATCTGTGGGCGTGCCGCCTGAGGTACGCTTGGTCGTTCGTGCGCGCTGGTCCGACCGGGAAGCCCTGGTCACCTCGGCGCGCTACCCCAGACCGACGACGAGACAAGGTAGACCTGTGCGTACGTACAGCCCGAAGCCGGGTGAGATCGAGCGTCAGTGGCACGTCATCGACGCCTCTGATGTCGTGCTGGGCCGCTTGGCCACCCACGCCGCCACGCTGCTGCGGGGCAAGCACAAGCCGACTTTCGCGCCGCACGTCGACACGGGCGACTTCGTCGTCATCGTGAACGCGGGCAAGGTCGCGCTGACCGGCAACAAGCGGCAGCAGAAGATCGCCTACCGCCACTCCGGCTACCCGGGCGGCCTGAAGCAGGTCGGTTACGAGGAGCTGCTCGCCAAGCGCCCCGACCGGGCCATCGAGCTGGCTGTCAAGGGGATGCTCCCGCACAACAAGCTCGGCCGTCAGCTGATCAAGAAGCTGAAGGTCTACGCCGGTGCCGAGCACCCGCACGGCGCGCAGCAGCCGGCGCCGTTCGAGATCAAGCAGATCGCGCAGTGAGCGCGGGCGAAGGAAGCAGCATGACCGACATCACCGCCACCGAGGTCGCCCCCGAGGCCACCGAGGCGCCGGCGCCCGTCGCCCGCGCGCCTCGTGGTGACCGCCCGATCCAGACCGTGGGTCGGCGCAAGGAGGCCATCGTCCGAGTCCGGATCGTGCCGGGCACCGGCAAGATCACGTGCAACGGACGCGACCTGGAAGCCTACTTCCCGAGCAAGGTGCACCAGCAGCTGATCAAGGACCCGCTGGTCACCGCCGAGAAGCCCGAGGCCTTCGACGTGATCGCCAACCTGCGGGGCGGCGGCACCACCGGCCAGGCCGGTGCGCTGCGGCTGGCCATCGCGCGGGCGCTGATCGTCAACGAGCCCGACGACCGCCCGGCCCTCAAGAAGGCCGGCTTCCTGACCCGTGACGCGCGGGTCAAGGAGAGCAAGAAGTACGGCCTCAAGAAGGCCCGTAAGGCTCCCCAGTACTCGAAGCGCTGATCTCCAGCCGCACCTTGTACTTCTGACGGACGGCCGGTCCGCCTCCCCTCGACCCGGGGAGGTGGACCGGCCGTCCGCTTTTCACCTGTAACGGCAGTTTCATCGGAGGTTGGTGGGTATGGGCCGGTTGTTCGGCACGGACGGCGTACGCGGGCGGGCGAACGTCGACCTCACCCCGGAGTTGGCGCTCTCGGTGGCCGTCGCGGCCGCCCACACCCTCGCCGAGTCGGATCGCAGTCACGCTCCGATCGCCGTGGTCGGCCGGGACACCCGCGCCAGCGGCGAGATGCTGGAGGCGGCCGTGGTGGCCGGACTGACCAGCGCCGGAGCGACCGTGGTCCGGGTCGGCGTGCTGCCCACCCCGGCGGTGGCGTTCCTCACCGCCGAGGCCAAGGCGGATCTCGGGGTGATGCTCTCCGCCTCGCACAACCCGATGCCGGACAACGGGATCAAGCTCTTCGCGGCCGGTGGGCACAAGCTGCCCGACGAGATCGAGATGCGGATCGAGGCGGCCATCGAGGCCAACGCCACCACCGCCTGGACGCGGCCGGTCGGTGCGGGAGTGGGCCGCGTACACGACCTGCTCGACGGCGCCGACCACTACGTGCAGCACCTGGCGGGCACCGTGCCGCACCGGCTCGACGGGATCAAGGTCGTGGTGGACTGCGCCAACGGCGCCGCCGCCGAGGTCGCCCCGGCCGTGTACCGCGAGGCGGGCGCCGAGGTCGTCGCGATCTACGCCGAGCCGGACGGGCTCAACATCAACGACGGGTGCGGCTCGAACCACATCGCCGCCCTGCAACAGGCCGTGGTCGAGCACGGCGCACACCTCGGTATCGCGCACGACGGCGACGCCGACCGCTGCGTGGCGGTCACCGCCGACGGCGACGAGGTCGACGGCGACCAGGTGATGGCGATCCTGGCGCTGGCCATGCGGGAGGCCGGCACGCTGACCGGGGACACCCTGGTCGCCACCGTGATGAGCAACCTCGGCCTGCGCCTGGCCATGTCCGCCGAGGGCATCCGGCTGATCGAGACCAAGGTGGGCGACCGGTACGTGCTGGAGGAACTGCGCGCCTCCGGGCTGGCGCTCGGCGGTGAGCAGAGTGGACACATCGTCATGCCCGCGTACGCCACCACCGGCGACGGGGTGCTGACCGGGCTGCACCTGATGGCCCGGATGGCCGCCACCGGCCGGACCCTGGCGGACCTCGCGGCGGTGGTGACCAAGCTGCCGCAGGTGCTGATCAACGTGCCGGTGGGTGACCGCACCGTCGGTGCCGCCGCGCCCGCCGTCCGCGCCGAGGTGGAACGCGCCGAGGCCGAGCTGGGCGAGACGGGACGGGTGCTGCTGCGCCCCTCGGGCACCGAGCCGCTGGTGCGGGTGATGGTCGAGGCGGCCACCGAGGCGACCGCACGGAAGGTCGCCGAGCGGATCGCCGAACAGGTCCGCACGGCCAGCCCGGCCTGACCGACGCGACGGCCGGTACACGCGGCAGGGCGGCCGTGGTGCCCCCTGCTCACCTGGTCGGCGGCGCGCCGTCGGGCCCGGACGCGGTGACCGCCGGGTCAGGCGTGCGCGCCTGCCCGGCGTAGCCGGGCCACCGCCTCGGTCAGCACCTCCGGGCGTTTGCAGAACGCGAACCGCACCAGCCGCCGGCCGGCCTCCGGGTCGTCGTAGAAGACCTGGGTGGGTACGGCCACCACGCCGCAGCGCTCCGGCAACGTCCGGCAGAAGTCGACGCCGTCGGTGCCGCCGAGGGCGGTGATGTCGGCGGTGACGAAGTACGTCCCCTCCGGCGTGAGCACGTCGAAGCCGGCGTCGCCGAGCCCGCTGATCAACTGGTCGCGGCGGGCCTGCATGCCGTCTCGGAAGTCGGTGAAGTAGGCGTCGGGCAGGGCGAGGGCCACCGCGACCGCAGGTTGCAGTGGCGCCGCGTTGACGAAGGTGAGGAACTGCTTGACCCGCAGCACCGCCGAGACGAGTGCCGCCGGACCGCTGACCCAGCCCACCTTCCAGCCGGTGCAGGAGAACGTCTTGCCGGCCGACGAGACGCGGAGCGTGCGCTCGCGCATGCCGGGCAGCGTGGCCAGTGGGACGTGCCCGGTCGACGCGTCGGTGAAGACCAGGTGCTCGTACACCTCGTCGGTGACCGCGTACGCGCCGTGCTCCTGGCACAGCTCGGCGATCAGCGACAACTCGGCCGGGGTGAAGACCTTGCCGGTCGGGTTGTGCGGGGAGTTCAGCAGCACCAGTCGGGTCCGCGGCCCGAACGCGGCCCGCAGGTCCGCCGGGTCGAAGGCGTACCGCCCGTCGTCGCCGGGCCGCAGCGTGACCGGTCGCCGGACGGCTCCGGCCAGCGTGACCGAGGCGGCGTACGAGTCGTAGTAGGGCTCGAAGCAGACCACCTCGTCGCCCGGCTCGCAGAGACCGAGGATCGCGGCGGCGATCGCCTCGGTGGCGCCCGCCGTGATCACGATCTCGCCGTCCGGGTCGTACTCCAGGCCCCAGAACCGGCGCTGGTGTGCCGCCACGGCGGCGCGCAGCTCCGGTACGCCGGGGCCGGGCGGGTACTGGTTGCGGCCGGCCCGCAGCGCCTCGGCGGCGGCGGCGAGCATCTCGGGCGGGCCGTCGGTGTCCGGGAAACCCTGTCCGAGGTTGACCGCGCCGGTACGCACGGCCAGAGCGGACATCTCGGCGAAAACCGTCGTCCCGAACGGGCGCATCCGGCTCACCAGGGGGTCGACATCGGTGCTCGTCACACGGTCAGGGTACGGCTGGGCCCGGTCGTCCTGCCCGCCCCCGCTTGCGTGCGAGGTGACACCGATCACCGTGTAGCGCTAATCGCTCAAATTCAGTGATTGTTTACCCGGCTTTCGCGCAGACATCGTGAGCGGATCTGGTTAGGCTGCCTCCCATGTGTGGAATCGTGGGGTACGCCGGCAGTCGGCCGGCGCTCGGTATCGTGCTCGACGGCCTGCGGCGGCTGGAGTACCGCGGCTACGACTCGGCGGGTGTCGCCGTGGTCTGCGACGGGCAGCTGCTGACCGAGAAGAAGGCCGGCAAGCTGGCCAACCTGGAGAAGGTGCTCTCCGAGCGTGCCGCCGAGGACCCGGCCGGCTGCGGAGCCAGCCCGATCGGCATCGGCGACGGCACCACCGGCATCGGGCACACCCGGTGGGCCACCCACGGCGGCCCCACGGACCGCAACGCGCACCCGCACCTGTCACCCGACGGCGGGGTCGCCGTGATCCACAACGGCATCATCGAGAACTTCGCCAAGCTCCGCACCGAGCTGGAGGACGACGGCGTCCAGTTCGTCAGTGACACCGACACCGAGTGCGCCGCGCACCTGCTCGCCAAGGCCCTGGCCGAGCTGCGGGCCGCCGGCCACCCGGACGGGCCGCAGTTGCTCGCCGCCGCCATGCGGGTGGTCTGCCAGCGGCTGGAGGGTGCCTTCACGCTGCTCGCGGTGGACGCCGGGGTGCCCGGAGCCGTCGTCGGCGCGCGTCGCAACTCGCCCCTGGTGGTGGGGCGCGGCAATGGGGAGAACTACCTCGCCAGCGACGTCGCCGCGTTCATCGAGTACACCCGCGAGGCGGTCGAGCTGGGCCAGGACCAGATCGTCCTGATCACCGCCGACACCATCGAGATCACCGACTTCGCCGGTCAGCCCGCCAGCGGCAAGGACTTCCACATCGACTGGGACTCCTCGGCCGCCGAGAAGGGCGGCTACGACTGGTTCATGCTCAAGGAGATCGAGGAGCAGCCCCAGGCCGTCGCCGACACGCTGCTGGGCCGGCTGACCGAGAGCGGCGAGATCATGCTCGACGAGGTCCGCCTCAGCGACCAGGACCTGCGCGACGTCGACAAGATCTTCATCGTCGCCTGCGGCACCGCGTACCACTCCGGCATGGTCGCCAAGTACGCCATCGAGCACTGGACCCGGATCCCCTGCGAGGTGGAACTGGCCAGCGAGTTCCGGTACCGCGACCCGGTGCTGGACCGCTCCACCCTGATCGTGGTGATCTCGCAGTCCGGCGAGACCATGGACACCCTGATGGCGCTGCGGCACGCCAAGGAGCAGAAGGCCCGGGTGCTGGCCATCTGCAACACCAACGGTTCCACCATCCCGCGGGAGTCCGACGCGGTGCTCTACACCCACGGCGGTCCGGAGATCGCCGTCGCCTCGACCAAGGCGTTCCTCACCCAGTTGGTCGCCTGTTATCTGATCGGGCTGCACCTGGCCCAGGTGCGGGGGATCAAGTTCGCCGACGAGGTGGCGGCCGTGGTCGATCAGCTCCACCAGGTGCCGGACAAGCTGCGGGAACTGCTCGGTCGGATCGAGCCGGTCCGGGAGCTGGCCCGGGAGCTGAAGTCCGCGCCGACGGTGCTGTTCATCGGCCGGCACGTCGGCTACCCGGTGGCGCTGGAGGGTGCGCTCAAGCTCAAGGAGCTGGCGTACATGCACGCCGAGGGCTTCGCGGCGGGTGAACTCAAGCACGGCCCGATCGCGCTGATCGACCAGGGCACCCCGGTGATCTGCGTGGTGCCGTCCCCGGTCGGTCGCGGCCTGCTGCACGACAAGATCGTCTCCAACATCCAGGAGGTACGCGCCCGGGGCGCCCGCACCATCGTGATCGCCGAGGAGGGCGACGAGGCGGTCGTCCGCTACGCCGACCATCTGATCTACGTGCCGCGTACCCCGACGCTGCTCGCCCCGCTGGTGACCACCGTGCCGTTGCAGGTGCTCGCGGCCGAGATCGCCGCCGCCCGGGGGCACGACGTCGACCAGCCGCGCAACCTGGCCAAGTCGGTCACCGTGGAGTAGCACGGGGCGCTCACCGGCCGAGCACCACTCGCGCCATGCCGTCCAACGCGGGGTTGGCCGGATCCCAGTAGCCGGTGTGACCGTACCGGCCACTGGGGAACGTCCGACCTCCGAAACCCGGCTCGGCCGGGTCGCGCCCGAACCAGCGTTCGTCGTCCGACCCGGCCAGCCAGTCCAGGACCGTGCCGACCGGCGAGGCGCCGAGCACCGCCTGCCGGGCCAGCTCGTCCGGTGGGCGGGTCAGCCGGATCACGTCGTCCGGAGCGGTGCTGGCCCACACCTGCTCGGGCGGGACGCCCAGCTCGGAGGCGTGTCCCACACCGACGCCGGGCGAGCCGACGAAGACCAGCGCGTCCGCGGCGAGCCCATGGTCCCGGGCGGCGGTCCCGACCACCAGCGACCCGTAGCTGTGCCCGAGCACCGTCTGCCGGGCCGGTGGTCCGTCGTGGGTGGCCCGCAGTCCCTCCTGGAACCGGTGCAGCGCCTCGCCCGCGTCCCGGGCCTGCCCGTCCCGGGCCGCCTCGTGCAGGAAGTCCGGGGCGTCGTAGTCCAGCCAGAGCACCGCCGAGGTCTCCTGGCCCGGTGCCAGGTCGGCGCAGCGGGACAGCACCCGGGCCGCCCGGCCCAGCTCGCCGGTGGCGTCGTCCAGCCCGGCGGTCATCCCCGGCACGTACGTCACCACGCCGGTGGCGCGGTCCGGGTCGCCCAGCGCCACCACCGTGCGTCCTTCGCCGCCCACGTCCAACCCGAGCAGGTACGCCCGGGGTGACCCCGTCGCGTCGAGCCGGGTGGCGAGCGCGTCCAGCCCGGTCAGTGCGGCGTCCACCGCGCGCAGCCCGGCCACCTCCGCCGGACCGCGCGGCACCCGGGCCAGCAGCCGTTCCCACCGCGCCCGGAGTTCCTCCCGCCGGATGCCCAGCAGCGAGCGGTTGGCCTGGTCCCGGTCGGCGGCCGGCACCCCGTCGAGGCGACCGACCAGCTCCGGCTCGTGCAGCACCAACCAGCGACGCTGTGCCGTGCTGAGCCCGGTCCACCACTGGCGTACCCGGGCGGGGTCGGTGTGCGGGGCGGGTCGGCCCGGCGGAGGCGGGACCACCCAACCGGCGGCGGCGTCCCGCGACAACTGCCCGAGGCGTCCGGCGGCCTCTCGGTCGGCCGCCCCGGCCAGGTCGAGTGCGTCCCGCAGGCCGGTGGCCACCGGGGTCACCGTGGCGGCGGCCCGCTCCGGCGGCACCCGCGCCGGGTCGGGGCCTGTCTCTGAGACAC
>NZ_SISL01000144.1:0-12850 GCF_004307965.1 Verrucosispora sp. SN26_14.1
CGCCACCGGCGGGCGCCGGCACCACCGCGTGCTGGGGCAACCGCTCCAACCGCTTCGGTACGGCCGGCGGCCTGGCCCGCAGCGCCCGGACGTGATCGCGCAGCCGGGGCGTGATGCACCCGATCAGCGAGGTGAACAGCAGCAGATAGATCGCGGAGAACCAGACCGAGCTGAACGCCTCGAACGCGCCGATCCGATCCAGCACCGGCGCGAGCTGCGGGTTCGCGGTGTAGAAGTCCCGGACGTCCTCCGGGTTGACGCCACGCTGCGGCAGCACCGAACCCGGGATCGCGGCGATCGCGAGCAGGAAGAGCAACACCAGCGCGGTACGCATGCTGGTCAGCTGCCGCCACGAGTTGCGCAGCAGCGCGAGCAGCGCGTGGGGGCGGCGCCGGGGTGACTGGGCTGGCGTGGCCGGCCGGTCGTCCACCGCGGTCATCAGATGCTCACCTCGAAATCGCCCACCCCGACGGTGGTCTGCAACCAGATCACCACGTTGGTCCAACCGCCGGTGAGCAGGGCCAGCCCGATCAGGATCAGCAGTACGCCACCGATCCGGGTGACCCAGCGGCTGTGCCGCCGGATCGTGCGGAAGACCCCGAGCAGTCGGTTGAAGCCCAGCCCGAAGACGATGAACGGGATGCCCAGCCCGAGGCAGTACGCCACCGCGAGGATGACCGCGCGGTCGGTCTGCCCGCTGGTGGTGGCCATGCCGAGCACCGCGGCCAGCGTCGGGCCGGTGCAGGGAACCCAGCTCAGGGCGAACACGGCACCGAGGACGGGTGCGCCGAGCAGGCCGGCGTTGGGCAGACGGTTGATCCGGAACTCGCGTTGGAAGCCGGGCAGCGCCCCGAGGTAGCCCAGCCCGAGCACCACGATCAACGCGCCGACGACGATCTCCAGCGCCCGCTCGTAGTCGAAGAAGACCCGGCCGATGCTGCTGAACAGGATCGCGGTGGCGGTGAACACCACGGTGAAACCGGCGATGAAGAGCAGCGTCCCGGCGAGTACGCGCCCCTTGACCGCCGGGCTGACCCGGGTGCGCTCCCGCAGCGCCGTCCCCCCGCCCGAGGTGTTAGGAGGGGACCCCTCCTCTACACCAGGCGTTAGTAGGGGGCCCTTCCTTACATCTCGGCCCTCGAGGTCGGCGCCGGCCAAGCCGGTCACGTACGACAGGTAGCCCGGCATCAGGGGCAGGACGCATGGGGAGAGGAAGCTGACCAGTCCCGCCAGCGCCGCCGCGCCGATCGCCAGTAGCAGTGGCCCCGAGACGGCGAGTTGACCGAAGGTCTCGCCCATCAGCGCGGGCCGGACGCCGCGGTCGACTCTGCGGCGATCCGCTCGACGATGGGTTGCAGGCCCTCCTGGCGTACCGCCGCCCGGATCACGGTCGCGATCCGGCCCTCCCGGTCCAGAACCACGGTGGCGGGAATCGTGTTCGGCGGGATGTCCAGGTCGAGGGCGAGGCGGCTGCCCGGGTCGAAGATGCTCGGGTAGCTGATCCCGAAGCCCTCCTCGAAGGCGATCGCCTTGTCCCGGCTGTCCTGCACGTTGATGCCGAGGAAGGTCACCCCGGAGTCCTTGGTCGCCTGGTAGGTGTTCTCCAGGTCGTCGGCCTCGGCCCGGCACGGCGCGCACCAGGAGCCCCAGAAGTTGACCACGACGACCTGGCCCCGCTGCTGCGTCACGTCGTAGGAACCGCCGTCGAGCAGGTCACCGGCGAGGCGAGGCGCGTCGGACCGTTGGTCCGGGGCGCATTCCACGATGCCGCCCGTGTTGTCGCAGGCCGCCTCCCGGCCACCGCCGGTGCAGCCGCTCAGCACCGTCGTCGCGGTGACAGCGGCCAGCAGACCAACGGCCCACCTGCGGGTACGCATCTCAGGCCCCCTTGGCCGTCCGCGCGGTCGGCGAGATCGCCACCAGGTGCGCGGCCGGCTCGGAGTAGCCGATCCCGACGATCTTGGCGCCGTCGAAGTGGAACGTGGTCAGCGAGGCCAGACCGCACTGCCGACGGCGCGGATCGTGCCAGAGCCGCTTGCGCTCGACGTGCCGACGCAGCGTCCAGATCGGGAGCTGGTGCGAGACCAGGACGGCCTCCCGCCCCTCGGCGGCGACCCGGGCCGCGTGCAGCGCGGCGAACATCCGCTCGGCGATCACCCGGTACGCCTCACCCCAGGAGGGGGTCACCGGGTCCCGCAGCACCCACCAGTTACGCGGGTCACGGAAGGAGCCGTCGCCGGGCGAGACCTTCTTGCCCTCGAACCAGTTGGCGCTCTCGATGAGCCGTTCGTCGACCCCGACGGGGAGCCCGAACTGCGCGGCGATCGGTTCGGCGGTCTGTTGGGCGCGCTCCAGAGGGCTGGCGACCACGTGCACGACCTCGCGTTCGGCGAGCCCCTGCGCGGCGGCCTTGGCCATCTGGACACCGAGCTCACTGAGGCGGAACCCGGGCAGCCGGCCGTAGAGGATGCCGTCCGGGTTGTACACCTCTCCGTGCCGTAGCACGTGGACCACCGTCTTACTCACTGGTCTACACCCCCGTTGTCGCTGCCGCCGCGTTGGCCGCCACCGGCAGGGCGGCGGCGATCTGTTCCAGGGCGGCGTCGTCGATCGCCGCCGACACGAACCAGGATTCGAACGCGCTCGGCGGCAGGTAGACCCCGGCCGCGAGCATCGCGTGGAAGAACGCCTTGAACGCGGGCACCTGCTGGGTGCGGGCGCTGTCGTAGTCGACCACGTCGGCGTCCGTGAAGAAGATCGAGAACATGTTGCCCGCGTACGACAGCCGGTGCGGGACCCCGGCGGCGGCCAACGCGTCGCCGGCGAGCTTGCCCACCACGGCGGCGGTGTCGTCCAGCCGGCGGTACAGCGCCTCGTCGGCGAGCCGCAGCGTGGTCAGGCCGGCGGCGCAGGCCAGCGGGTTACCGGAGAGGGTGCCGGCCTGGTAGACCGGACCGGCCGGAGCCAGTCGCGACATGATCTCCGTGCGCCCGCCGAACGCCGCCGCGGGCAGCCCACCACCCATGACCTTGCCGTACGTCCACAGGTCCGCGTCGACCGGATCGAGGCCGTGCCAGCCGGAGCGGGAGACCCGGAACCCGGTCATCACCTCGTCGATGATGAGCAGCGCGCCGTGCGCGTGCGCGATCCCCGCCAACTGGCCGTTGAAGTCGTCCCGGGGAGCCACCACGCCCATGTTGCCCGGCGCCGCCTCGGTGATCACGGCGGCGATGTGCTCGCCCTCGGCGGCGAACGCCTCCTGCACCGCGGCGAGGTCGTTGTACGGCAGCACGATGGTCTCGCTGGCCGCCGCGCCGGTGACGCCGGGCGAGTCGGGCAGGCCGAGGGTGGCCACGCCGGAGCCGGCGGCGGCCAGCAGCGCGTCCACGTGCCCGTGGTAGCAGCCGGCGAACTTGATGATCTTCGAGCGCCCGGTGTAGCCCCGGGCCAGCCGGATCGCCGACATGGTCGCCTCGGTGCCCGAGTTGACCAGCCGGACCTGCTCGACCGGGGTGCGTGCGACGATCTCGGCGGCCAGGTCGACCTCGCCCGGGGTGGGCGTGCCGAAGCTGGTGCCCTGCGCGGCGGCGGCCTGCACGGCCGCCACCACCTCGGGATGGGCGTGGCCGAGGATCAGCGGGCCCCAGGAGCAGACCAGGTCGACGTAGCGTCGCCCGTCCGCGTCGTGGAGCCATGGTCCCTCGCCACGGACCATGAAGCGTGGGGTGCCGCCGACCGCTCGGAAGGCACGCACGGGGGAGTTCACCCCGCCCGGCACGATGGCGCGGGCGCGGTCGAACAGGGCCTCTGAGGCCGGCGCGTCGACCGGATAGCGGTCGGTTCCGGCGGGAAACACCTCGGTCACGATGCCGCCATTGTGTCAGCGCCCGACGGCGGATCGGCAGGCACCCCAGTTCAGGGTTATCCGGCTCACCTGCGGCACGCTGGGCGGAGGCGGTTCGCCTCGACGGGCCGGGTGCCCGAGATCGCGCTAGGCTGACCCGGTGGATCGTGCCGAACTGTCCATCACCGTACACCGGACTGGTGACGAAGCAGTGCTTCGCCTGGCCGGTGAGATCGACATGCTCACGGCCGCCCAGCTGTCGACCGTCGTCAACGAAGTGCTCACCGAACCCCCGCCCCGGATCGTGCTCGATCTCGGCGGGGTCACCTTCTGCGACTCGCAGGGGTTGGGGACGCTCGTGGTCCTCAGCCGCAAGGCCAGCCACGCGCAGAGCCTGCTCCTGCTGACCAACGTGGGCGAGTTCCTGATACGCGTACTCGACATCACGGGCCTGCGCAGTGCCCTGATGATCCGTAACGACGCCCCTACCAGCTAAGACACCGCTCACCCCGGTCCCGATCACGGGCCGCCGGGTCGATCGTGACGCTGTCGTGGACCACCGGGCGGCAGTCCACGGCGACGTCACGATCGGGCGGTGTCAGGAGGTGGTGCCCCAGCGGGCCTGCTCCAGCAGGGCCACCGCCTGCGAGACGGCGTCAGGGTCCTTGTCGGCGGTCCGCAGCAGGGTGCTCGCCTCGTCGACCGCGTCGGTCAGCAGTCGCCACTGGGCGTCGCGCTCCCGCACCATCTCGGACTGCGCGGCCAACTGCCGGGTCTTCGTCCACAGCTCCACGAAGACCGAGACCTTGGCCCGCAGCACCCAGGGGTCGAAGGGCTTGGTCAGGTAGTCCACCGCGCCGACGGCGTAGCCGCGCAGCGCCAGTTGGGCGTCGCGGTCGGCGGCGGTCAGGAAGATGATCGGTACGTGCCGGGTCCGTTCCCGCCGCTTGATGTGACTCGCCGTCTCGAAGCCGTCCATGTCCGGCATCTGGGCGTCCAGCAGGATCACCGCGAAGTCGTCCACCAACAACTGCTTCAGCGCCGCCTCGCCGCTCTCCACCGCGACCGTCTGCACCGGCAGACCCTGGAGGATCGCCTCCAGGGCCATCAGGTTCTCCCTGCGGTCATCGACCAGCAGCGCCTTCGCCACCTGCGTCACGAGCCCTCCTCGGTGCGGCTGCCACTGATGGAGCTGGTCATGAGTTCGATCAGCTCGTCCAGGTCGACCGGCTTGGTGATGTAGTCGCTGGCCCCGGCCGCGATCGCCGACTCCCGGTCACCGGGCATCGCCTTGGCGGTCAGGAAGACGATCGGCAGGTCCACGAAGCGGTGGTTCCGGCGGATCTGCCGGGTCGTCTCGTACCCGTCCTGGTCGGGCATCATCGCGTCCATCAGGACGATGTCCACCTCCGGGTGCTCCGCCAGCAGGCGTACCCCGTCGGTGCCGTTGTCGGCGTACAGGACGGTCATGCCGTGCAGTTCGAGCGCGCTGGTCAGGGCGAAGACGTTGCGGACGTCGTCGTCGACGATCAGCACGGTGGCACCGTCGAGCTGACGGGTCTTCGGTGCCTCCGGCCGCTGCGGCAGCAGCTCCACCGGCGGCATCAGCAGCGACGACGGCAGACCTGCCCGCTGTGGCGACGGCGGCGACGGCGCCACCACCGCGTCCGGCGCCAGCACGTCGGGCAGGTACAGCGTGAACGTCGAGCCCTGGCCCGGCGCCGAGGTGACGGTGATCGTGCCGCCGATCAGGCGGGCCAGGTCCCGGCTGATCGACAGCCCCAGACCGGTGCCGCCGTAGCGACGGCTGGTGGTGCCGTCCGCCTGCTGGAACGCCTCGAAGATGAGCGACAGCTTGTCGTCGGAGATGCCGATGCCGGTGTCGATCACCGTGAACGCGAGCACCTGCCGGGCGTTGGTCAGTGCCGGAACGTCGAACACCGCGTGCTCCGGGGCACGCGCGATGCGCAGCGTCACCGCGCCGTTGTCGGTGAACTTGACCGCGTTCGAGAGCAGGTTGCGCAGGATCTGCTGGAGCCGCTGGGCGTCGGTGACCACCGCTGCCGGCAGGTCCTTGCCGACGCGTACCTGGAAGTCCAGGCCCTTCTCGTCGGCCTGCGGCGCGAACGCCTGCTCCACGTAGTTGCGGATCTCCGCGAACTGGATCTCGGTCGGCTCGACGTCCATCCGGCCCGCCTCGATCTTGGACAGGTCGAGAATGTCGTCGATCAACGAGAGCAGGTCGGACCCGGCGCCGTGGATGGTCCGGGCGAACTCGATCTGCTTCGGGCTGAGGTTCTGCTCCGAGTTCTCGGCGAGCAGCCGGGCCAGCAGCAGCAGCGAGTTCAGCGGCGTCCGCAGCTCGTGGCTCATGTTCGCCAGGAACTCCGACTTGTACGCCGAGGCCCGGGTGAGCTGCTGCGCCTTCTCCTCCAGGCCGAGCCGGGCCAGTTCGATCTCCCGGTTCTTGGTCTCGATGTTGCCCTTCTGCTCGGAGAGCAGCGTCGCCTTCTCCTCCAGCTCGGCGTTGGTGCGCTGCAACTCCGCCGACTGCTCCTGCAACTCGTGGGCCAGCCGCTGCGACTGGGCCAGCAACTCCTCGGTTCGCCGGTTCGCCTGGATGGTGTTGACCGCGATGCCGATGGTGGCGACCAGCCGCTCCAGGAACGCCAGGTGCAGTTCGGAGAAGGGGGTGACGGTGGCGAACTCGATCACGCCGAGCAGTTCGCCCTCGAAGAGGACGGGCAGCACGACCAGGTCGGCCGGCGGGGTGTCGGCGAGCCCGGAGCGGAGCGTGATGCGGCCGTCCGGCACCGCGCCGACCCGGATCGTGCGTCGAGAGATCGCCGCCTGACCGACGAGTCCCTCACCGGGCCCGAAGGTGACGTCGTGTCCCCGCGAGACGTAGCCGTACGAGGCGGTCAACCGCAGCCGCATCACCCCTTCGGAGTTGTCCGCCAGGAAGAACGCGCCGAGCTGCGCGTCGACCAGCGGGGTCACCTCCTGCATGATCATCCGGCAGACCTCACCGAGGTCGCGCTGGCCCTGCAACAGACCACCGATGCGGGCCAGGTTGGAGTCGAGCCAGCCCTGCTCCGCGTTCTTGTGGGTGGTCTCCCGCAGGGTGACGATCATCTGGTTGATGTTGTCCTTGAGCTCGGCGACCTCGCCCTGCGCCTCGACGGTGATCCGCTGGGTCAGGTCACCTCGGGTCACCGAGGTGGAGACCCGGGCGATGGCACGGAGCTGGGTGGTCAGGGTCGAGGCGAGCTGGTTGACGTTCTCGGTCAGGTCCCGCCAGGTGCCCGAGACGCCCTTGACCTGCGCCTGACCACCGAGCTTGCCCTCGCTGCCGACCTCGCGGGCCACCCGCGTGACCTCGTCGGCGAAGGACGAGAGCTGGTCGACCATCGTGTTGACCGTCGACTTCAACTCCAGGATCTCGCCCTGCGCGTCGACGGTGATCTTCTGCGACAGGTCGCCCTTCGCCACCGCCGTCGTCACCGACGCGATGTTCCGCACCTGACCGGTCAGGTTCGACGCCATCGAGTTCACGTTGTCCGTCAGGTCCCGCCAGGTCCCGGAGACACCCTTGACCTCGGCCTGACCACCGAGCTTGCCCTCCGTACCCACCTCCCGGGCCACCCGGGTCACCTCGTCGGCGAAGGACGAGAGCTGGTCCACCATCGTGTTCACGGTCGACTTCAACTCCAGGATCTCGCCCTGCGCGTCGACGGTGATCTTCTGCGACAGGTCACCCCGGGCCACCGCCGTGGAGACCTGGGCGATGTTCCGGACCTGGGCGGTCAGGTTCGACGCCATCGAGTTCACGTTGTCCGTCAGGTCCCGCCAGGTGCCGGCGACGCCCTTCACCTGCGCCTGACCACCGAGCTTGCCCTCGGTGCCCACCTCGCGGGCCACCCGCGTGACCTCGTCGGCGAAGGACGAGAGCTGGTCCACCATCGTGTTGACCGTCGACTTCAACTCCAGGATCTCGCCCCGGGCGTCCACCGTGATCTTCTGCGACAGGTCGCCCTTCGCCACCGCCGTCGTCACCGACGCGATGTTCCGCACCTGACCGGTCAGGTTCGACGCCATCGAGTTCACGTTGTCCGTCAGATCCCGCCAGGTGCCCGAGACACCCTTCACCTCGGCCTGACCACCGAGCTTGCCCTCCGTACCCACCTCACGGGCCACCCGCGTGACCTCGTCGGCGAAGGACGAGAGCTGGTCCACCATCGTGTTGACCGTCGACTTCAACTCCAGGATCTCGCCCCGGGCATCCACCGTGATCTTCTGCGACAGGTCACCCCGGGCCACCGCCGTGGACACCTGGGAGATGTTCCGCACCTGGCTGGTCAGGTTGCCGGCGAGCTGGTTGACGTTCTCGGTCAGGTCCCGCCAGGTGCCGGAGACACCGCGCACCTGGGCCTGACCGCCGAGCTTGCCCTCGGTGCCCACCTCGCGCGCCACCCGGGTCACCTCGTCGGCGAACGACGACAACTGGTCCACCATCGTGTTCACGGTGTCCTTGAGTTCCAGGATCTCGCCCTGGGCGGCCACCGTGATCTTCTGCGACAGGTCACCCCGGGCCACCGCCGTGGAGACCTGGGCGATGTTGCGGACCTGGGCGGTCAGGTTCGACGCCATCGAGTTGACGCTGTCGGTCAGGTCCTTCCAGGTGCCGGCCACGCCGGGCACCTCCGCCTGACCACCGAGTTTGCCCTCGGTGCCCACCTCGCGGGCCACCCGGGTCACCTGCTCGGCGAAGAGACGCAGCGTGTCGGTCAGCGAGTTCATGGTGTCGGCCAGCGCCGCCACCTCGCCGCGCGCGCTGACCGTGATCTTCTGCGACAGGTCGCCCTTCGCCACCGCCGTCGCGACCTGGGAGATCGACCGCACCTGGCCGGTCAGGTTCGAGGCCATGGTGTTCACCGAGTCGGTGAGGTCCTTCCAGGTGCCGGCCACCCCGCGGACGTCGGCCTGACCGCCGAGCTTGCCCTCGGTGCCCACCTCCCGGGCCACCCGGGTCACCTCGTTGGAGAAGGACGAGAGCTGGTCGACCATGGTGTTGACCGTGCGGCCGATGCGCAGGTACTCGCCGCGCAGCGGGCGACCGTCGATCTCCAGCGCCATGTGCTGGGAGAGGTCGCCGTCGGCGACGGCCACGATGACCCGGGCGATCTCGGTGGTGGGCCGACCCAGGTCGTCGATCAACGAGTTGACCGCGCGCTGCCCCTCCGCCCAGGAGCCGTCCAGCCCCTCCTCGTCCAGGCGTTCGGTCAGCCGACCGTCGCGACCCACGACGCGGCTGATCCGGCGCAGGTCCAGATGCTGCCGCTCCTGGAGCGACACCACGTCGTTGAAGGCGTCGGCCACCTCACCGGCCGCCCCCGAACGCCGGGGCAGCCTGACCTTCAGATCGCCTCCGCGGACCCGCCGCAGCGCCTCGGCCAGCTCGGTGAGGACCGCCTCGTGGTCGGCGGCGGAGGTGTCCGCGATCGCCGACTGTTTCGCCGTGGTCATCATTCCTCGCACTCGCATCGGGGTACACCGGCTCGCGCCGGCCACCCCATCATTGTCCCCGTGACCTCGAAACCGCCACGGCGCACCGCCGTCCGTATTCCGGACCCGACCCGTGATCGGCTTGGCACGGGCCGGGTGCCGGGGCAGGATACGAGAGTGTCAGCGGCGGTGGGGCCAACGACGGACGGGGGCCCGGAGGAGCACGTCCGGCGGGTCCGGCTGCCCGCCGATCGGCGTACGCCGGCCGCCGCGCGAGCCGTCGTCCGGTCCGTACTTGCCGAGGCGAACCTGGACGAACTTCTCAACGAGGCGCTCCTGCTCACCACGGAGCTCTCCACCAACGCGGTCGAGCACGCCCGCACCGAACTCGACATCGAGGTCAGCGCCGACTCGACCGGGCTGACCGTGACCGTGTCGGACTTCGCCTCCGGGCCGGTCGACGAGCTGACCGTCGGCGTGCGGAACGTGGAGACCGACATCACCGAGGTCGCCGAGCGCGGGCGCGGCCTGCTGCTGGTCGACCACTTCGCGAGCCGTTGGGGCACCACCTACCTGCCCAGCGGCAAGGGCGTGTGGTTCCGGTTGGAGCGCGACGGGCCGCAGCCCGGACGCCCGGACGACTTCGCCCCGCCGATCGGCCGTTCGGACGGCGGCCACTCCTCGGTGCCGAGCGCCGGGGCGATGAGCGCCCTGATGCAGCCCACCCCCGACCCGTACGCGGACGATCCGCTGCCGGACTTCGCCACCAGCCTGCTCACCCGGGTGGCGGAGATGGTCGGCGCGGCCGGCGGGGTGGTGCGCCTGGACCGGGGCGACGGGCACGGCCCACAGGTCCTCGCCCGGTACGGCCGACAGCCCCGCCCCGGCAACGACCTGCTCCGGGTGCCGCTGGCGGTGCACCGCCCGTACGCCGGTGAGCTGGAACTCGACGCCGCCCCCACCGCGTACGCCCGGCCGTTGGCCCTGCTGACCGCCGAGCGGCTGTCGCTGCACCTGGAGAACGACCGGCTGCGCCGCGCCGACGTCCGGCGGCAGGCCTGGTTGACCTTCCTCGCCGAGGCCAGCGAGCTGCTCGCCCAGTCCCTGGACGTGGAGCTGACGATGGCGCTCGTCCCGCAGCTCGTGGTGCCCCGGCTCGGTCAGTGGTGTGCCGTGCACACCACCGACGAGTGGGGTCGACTCAAGCTGGCCGCGGCCAGTCACGCCGACGAGTCGATGCTGCCGCATCTGCACGCGACGCTGCGCGAGGCGGGACCGGACTCGGTCCAGGCCCGGCTGCGCGAGGCGAGTCGCAACGGCACCCAGACGCCGTTGGGCGCGCCGATGGAGGGCTTCGCCGTGCCGCTGATCGCCCGAGGTCAGCGCCTCGGCACGCTGGCCGTCGGCCGGCATCAGCGGCACCGGCACGATCCCGACGAGATCGCGGTGCTGGAGGACGTGGCCCGGCGTGCCGCCCTGGCGATCGAGAACGCCCGCATCCACGCCGAACGTCGGCGGGTGGCACAGACGCTGCAACAGTCGCTGCTGCCGCCGGTGCTTCCGGTGGTGGAGGGCATCGGCTTCGCCGCCGAGTACGTGCCGACCGGCGACGACGCCGAGGTCGGCGGCGACTTCTACGACGTGGTGCCGATGCCGGACGGCCGTTGGCTGGTGGTGATCGGCGACGTCTCCGGCAAGGGGGTGCAGGCCGCTGCGGTCACCGGGCTGGTCCGGGACGTGATCCGGGTGCTGGCCGGGGACGGCAAGCCGCTGCCCGAGGTGCTGTCCCGGCTCAACGAGACGCTCGTCGAGCGGGGTGCCGGACGGTACTGCACGTTGGCGCTGGCGGCGGTCGGGCAGGGTGAGAACGGGCAACTCGACGTGGGGCTGCACCTGGCCGGCCACGACCGGCCGGTGCTGGTGCGCGCGTCCGGTGGCCCGGCCGCGTTCGTCGGCACCGGCGGCACCGCGCTCGGCCTGCTCGACACGATCACCTCGCCGACCCTGGACATCGCCCTCGATCCCGGCGACTGCCTGGTCTTCTACACCGACGGCGTGACCGAGCGACGCCGGGGCCGGGAACTGTTCGGCACCGGTCGGCTCCGGGACGCCGCCGGGCCGCTCGCCGGCTACTCGGCGGACGTGGTGGCGGCCCGGCTGCGCGCCACCGCGATCAACTTCTCGGTCGAGGCACCCCGGGACGACATCGCCATCCTGGTCCTGCGCAACGACGCGGTCTGACCGACGGAGCTGCGCTTCGTCCCCAGGACTGCGCAGCGCCACGGCCGGCGTGGCTCAGAGGCCACCGGGGAGGCGACCGGGGGCCAGCCGGTGACCCGGGTCGAGGTGCTGCTTGACGGCGCGCATCCGGGCCACGCCGGTCAGCTCGCCCCACAGGTCGACGGCTCGCCGGACGGCGGGCGGCGCGGAGAGCACCAGGCAACGCCCCTGTCGGGCGAGCAGCACGCCGCGCACCGCGACCAGGATCGACGCCACCCGGTCGGGTGCCATCGTGCCGGGCAGTGCGGCGTGCACCACGCCGAGACCGGCGGAGCCCCGGACCGGCACCGGCGAGCCGGCCGCGTCCCGCAGCGCGTAGACGGCGGCGTGCAGGTCACTGATCGGCACCTCCAGCCGGAGCGCGGTGTCACCGGGGGCGAACGGGTAGCTGCGCCACCAGGACGGTGCCGATCGGGCGACGACGGCCCGGGAGCCGAGCATCGACCGGAGCCGGTCGGCGCGCTCCGCCACGTCGGACGGCCCACCTTCGAGCAGCACCACCAGCGAGCCGGCCCCCGCCGGGCCGGTCGACGGGCGCCCCGTCATGGACGGATGGCGCGCCATCGACTCGGCCCGGCGGTCCCTCGGCCGGGGTCCCGTGCCGGCCGGCAGGTCCACCTCGATGGCAGCCGGGTCGAGCCGGGCGGCGAGCACCGCCCGGACCAGGTCGTGCACCTCCAACGGCGTCCACACCGGGCGGGTCACCCAGACCCGGCTGGCCGGCAGGGGCTGCACCCGCAGGGTGGCGCTGACCAGCACGCCGAGCGCGCCCTCCGACCCGCACAGCAGCCGGGCCTGGGCCAGCCCGGCAGCCCCGCCACCGGCCTCGGCCAGGTCACCGTCGGCGGCCAGGTAGCGCAGGCCGACGAGCTGGTCGCAGGCGGTGCCGTGCCGGTGGCGCAGTGGACCGGCCTCGTCCGCGGCGAGCACCCCGCCGACCGTGGCGCCGGGCGAGGGCGCGTCGAGCGCGAGCCGTTGACCGGTGCGTTCCAGGCTGGCCTGCACCGCGCGCAGTGGCGTGCCGGCACCGACCTCGGCGGTGCCCCGCTCGGACGGCTGGTGACCGATGCCGGCGAGCCGACCGGTGTCGAGCATGATGTCGACCCGTTCCGGAACGGCTCCCCAATCGATCTTGGTGCCGGCACCGCGCGCCACCACCGTCAGGTCGTGCCGCGCGGCGAGCCGCAGCACCTCCGCCGCCGCGTGGGCGCCGCCGGGCAC
>NZ_SISL01000145.1:0-12816 GCF_004307965.1 Verrucosispora sp. SN26_14.1
CCTCGCCGGGCTGCGCCTGCGGGCGCTGGCCGGGCAGCGTCGGATCCCCTGGGACCAGGTCGCCGAGTTCGGCGCCGATCCCCGGGGCCGGGCGGTCGCCCGACTCGACGACGGTGAGCAGCTCGTGCTGCCCGCCGTACGCCGTGAGGACCTGCCCCGGCTGGTGGCGGCGGCCGGGCGGGGCGAACCCGAGACGGCTCAGTAGCCGTCGACCACCACGTTCTCCGGCCGCTCACCGGCGGCGAACCGGCGGATCTGCTCGCCGACCAGCCGGTACGCCCGGGGCAGCAGCCCGCGTACCGAACCGGCCACGTGCGGGGTGATCAGCACGTTGGGCAGCTCCCAGAGCGGGTGGTCGGCGGGCAGCGGCTCCGGATCGGTGACGTCCAGCGCGGCGGAGATCCGGCCGGTGGACAGCTCGGCGAGCAGGGCCTCGGTGCGGGCCACCGGCCCCCGGGCGGCGTTCACCAGCAGCGCGCCGTCCGGCATCGCGGCCAGGAACTTCTCGTCGACCAGGCCCCGCGTCTGCGCGGTCAGCGGCACCAGCAGCACCACCACGTCGGCGTGCGGCAACAGCTCGGGCAGCTCGTCGACGCCGTGCACCCCCTGCTCCGGCCGGGCCGTCCGGGCGACCAGCGTGAACTCCACCTCGAACGGCGCGAGCCGGTCCCGCACGGCGGTGCCGATCGACCCGGCCCCGACGATCAGGACCCGCTTGCCGGCCAGCTCGTCGGTGGGCGCCACCTCGTCGTACGCCCACCGGCGCTCGGCCTGGGCGCGGACCATCTCCGGGAAGGCCCGCAGTCGGGACAGGATCGCGGTGACCACCCACTCGGCGGTGGACGGGTCGTGCACACCCCGGGCGTCGCAGAGCATCACCCCGTCCGGCACCCGGCCGGCCCAGGCGTCCGCACCGGCGGAGAGCAACTGCACCACCGCCAGATCCGGCAGTTCGTGCGCGAACGGGACGATCTCCCGGGTCGCGAGGAAGGGCGGCACCCAGAACCGGACACCGTCGACCGACGAGGGGGGCCTCGCCGGGTCCTCCATCGTCTCGACGACGGTCTGCGGAGGCAGCTCGCCGAGCAGGGCGTGACCGGACTCGTGCGGGATCCATACCTTCACGCCAGCCGACGATAGACCCGTCGTGCGTACCGCCACCGGGGCGGGGGTCCGCCGACCTCCACGCCGACCCGGACAGCGGGCTAGGCTCGGGCGGGTGAGCGCTCCCCCGTACTCCCCGGCCCGTCGGGTCCGCGGGTTCCTCGCCGCCTCCTGCACGATGCTGCTGCTCGCGGCCACCGGGTGCAGCCTCGGCGAACCGGAACCGGATCCGGCCGGCGAGCCGCCGAACCTCCCGACCCCGTCGGCCAGCGCCCCGGGCGGCGGCCAGGAGGTGGTGGCCACCGTGCTGGCCCGGGGGCTGCGGGTGCCGTGGGGCATCGCCTTCCTGCCCGACGGCGGGGCACTGGTCACCGAACGCGACAGCGGCCGGATCGTCCAGGTCGGCCCGGAGTCGAGCCCGGACGGCCTGCGGATCACCGAGCGGCAGACCGTCGACGACGTGGTCGCCTCCGGCGAGGGTGGCCTGCTGGGCATCGCCGTGTCGCCGGAGTTCGCGCAGGACCGCACGGTCTTCGTCTACTACACCGCCGAACAGGACAACCGGATCGCCCGGATGCGGCTGGGCGAGAAACCCACCCCGATCCTCACCGGCATCCCCAAGGCGGGCGTCCACAACGGCGGCGGCCTAGCGTTCGGCCCGGACGGGCAGCTCTACGCCAGCACCGGCGACGCCGGGGACACCGACCAGTCGCAGGACGTCAAGAAGCTCGGCGGCAAGATCCTGCGGATCACCACCGAGGGCAAGCCCGCGCCGGGCAACCCCTTCCCGAACTCCCCGGTCTGGTCCGTCGGGCACCGCAACGTGCAGGGCATCGCCTGGTCCGGCGACCGGATGTACGCGGTGGAGTTCGGCCAGAACACCTGGGACGAGATCAACCAGGTGACCAAGGGCAAGAACTACGGCTGGCCCGAGGTCGAGGGGCGCGGCGGCGACAAGGAATACGTGGACCCGATCGTGCAGTGGTCGACCGACGAGGCGTCCTGCTCCGGCCTGGCCGCCAGCGAGCGGCTGCTGGCCACCGCCTGCCTGCGCGGACAGCGGCTCTGGCTGGTCGAGCTGACCGACACCGGCACCGTGCTCGGGCAGCCGCAGGCGCTGCTCACCGAGGAGTACGGGCGGCTGCGGGCGGTCGCCGCCGCGCCGGACGGCTCTCTCTGGGTGGGCACCTCCAACCATGACGGACGCGGTCGACCCGCACCAGAGGATGACCGCTTGTTGCGGCTTGTTTTCGCAGGTGGCGGCGCCGGGCGAAGCTGAGGCATCCTCGACACGCAGCACCTCGGGTTTGCCAAGATCCTCAGGCGGGCAGGTCAGAATCTCAGCATGGACGATCACGAGAACGAGAAGCCGCACCGCGATCGGGACGGGGACGACCCGACCGGTCGTCCGCGTCGCTTCGTCTCGCTACGGCGCGCCGCCGCCGATTCGCCCCGCGCCGGGCGGCGCCATGGGCTGCGCCGGCTCGGGGCCGGGCTGGCGCTGCTGGTCGTCACGCTGACCGGGGTGCTGCTCGGGGTACTCGCCGGAGGGCACGTCAGCACCGACATCGGCCCGTTCCAGGCCCGGCTCTCCGTCGCGCCGGCGGTCAACGGCAGCACCACCGTCGACATCCCGCCGCTGGGCGCGCTGCTGCTGGACAGCCACGACGGGCCGACCCGGCTGACCGTGGAGCTGGGTGCGCTGGACCAGGGCCGCACCGAAGCCCTGATCGACGACCCGGCGAGCATCAACCGGGCCACCCAGTCGGCCGTCGACGACGTCCAGGAGGGTGTGCTGCGGCTCGGTCTGCGTACCGTCGGCGCGACCGTGCTGGCCACGCTGGTGCTGGCGCTGCTGGCCTTCCGGGACACCCGGCGGGCGGCCTGGGCCGGCGCGCTGGCGCTGGTGATCAGCGCGGGCAGCCTGGGCACCGCCGCCGCCACCGTGCGGCCGCAGGCGATCGAGGAGCCCACGTACGAGGGGCTGCTGGTCAACGCCCCGGCGATCGTCGGTGACGTCCGCAAGATCGCCAACGACTACGGCCGGTACGCCGAACAGCTCCAGCGGCTCATCGGCAACGTCACCCAGCTCTACACCACCGTGTCGGCCCTGCCGGTGTACGAGCCGGAGCCCGGCACCACCCGGGTGCTGCACATCTCCGACATGCACCTCAATCCGGCCGCCTGGCAGCTCATCCGGACGGTGACCGAGCAGTTCGGCATCGACGTGGTGATCGACACCGGCGACATCACCGACTGGGGCAGCGAGCCGGAGGCCTCCTACGTCGGCTCGATCAGCCTGCTGGAGAAGCCGTTCGTCTACATCCGGGGCAACCACGACTCGCCGCGTACCGCTGCGGCGGTGGCCCGGCAGCCGAACGCGATCGTGCTGGACAACACCACCGCGACCGTCGCCGGGCTGACCATCGCCGGCATCGGCGACCCCCGCTTCACCCCGGACAAGAGCACCTCACCGGCGAGCGGCGGCCTGAACCAGCCCACCGCCGACGAGCTGATCGCCACCGGTGACAAGCTGGCCGCCACGGTCCGCAGTTCCCCCCGGCCGGTGAACATCGCACTGGTGCACGACCCGGCCTCGGCCGGTCCGCTCTCCGGCACCTGCCCGCTGGTGCTCGCCGGCCACACCCACGACCGGCGGGTCAACACGCTGCCCGAGGTGCCGGGCGAGCAGCCGACGACGCTGATGGTGCAGGGCTCCACCGGCGGTGCCGGGCTACGCGGCCTGGAAGGCGAGGAGCCGACCCCGCTGGCGATGACCGTCCTCTACTTCGACCAGGACAAGCAGCTCCAGGCGTACGACGACATCACCGTCGGCGGCACCGGACAGGCGCAGGTGAACCTGGAACGCACCGTGGTGCAGCCGCCGACTCCGCTGCTGACCCCGCCGCTCACCCCCACCCCGACACCGACCCGCTGACAGGAGCGACTTCTCCTACGTCCCCAGGCACGCAGAGGCGGCCCCGGCTCGGGGTTCTGGCTCGCCGCTTGCGGCTCGGTCTCGCGGCTCGCTGGTGTCGGTCTCGGCTGCTGTCGAGCTGAACCGCGCATGCTGTCGCGATCCTCGACCGGCCCGAGATACTCCTCGACAGCAGCGGCGAGGACGACCCGACCGGGGTGCTCGCGGAGGTCTCCGGCGGTCCGCTCGGTGCCGGTCGCGGTAGGTCGCTCACCGTCGTGAGCGACCTACCGACGACGGCCTGCGCGACCCGTCCATGCCGTCAGCTCGAAAGGGCCCGGACCCGATACCGCGACCTCCGCACGCACACCCACCCCACCCCGGGGTGGGGCGACGGGGACAGGCACCGACCGGGGTTCCGAACTGACGGCACGAGGTCGATCCGGGCCGCTCGCTCCAGCAGCACCGGCCGAGGTCAGCGCAGGGCGAGAGCGGCCAGGGCGGCGTTGACGATGCTGCCCGGCAGCAGGTCGTGCAGCTCGTACAGCTCGGCGACGTTGCCGGACTGGCCGAACTCGTCCACGCCGAGCGGCACCGCCGCCGCACCCACCGCCGAGCCGAGCCACGCCATCGCGTGCGAGGCGGCGTCGTGCACGCTGACCACCGGCACCCGGTCGGCGAAGGCGGACCGCAGCGCGCCCGGCACGCTGGGCACGGTGGCGGTGCGTACGCCCTGCCGCAGGGTGCGCTGCCAGGCGCGGTAGAGGCGGTCCAGGCTGGTCACGTCGACCACGTGCGCGGCGACGCCCTCGTCGGCCAGTTCCGCGGCGGCGGCGAGCACCTCGGGCAGGACCGCACCCGAGGCGGCCAGTTGCACCGTCGGCGCGTCGGTCAGGTGCGGGTACGCCTGGTGCGCGTCGACCAGCCGGTACGCCCCAGCCAGCACCTGCCGGCGCAGCACCGCGTCACCGAGCCGGGCCCGGGCCGCCTCGAACGGCGCCTGGTCCAGCGGGCGGGTGCTCAGCCGGAAGTAGTACGCGCCGTCCTCGGCCGGCGCGGCCGTCGGCACCGGCTGTGGCGCACCCGCGATGTGCCCGAGCGCGTCGCAGAGCAGCCAGTCCAGGCTGACCGCGTACGCGGGCTCGACGAAGGTCACGCCGGGCAGCTCCAGCCCCACGCTGGCGGTGATGGTCGACTGGTGCGCGCCGCCCTCCGGGGCGAGAGTGATGCCGGACGGGGTGCCGGCCACCACGAACCGGGAACCGGAGTACGTGCCGTAGAGGAACGCGTCCAGCCCGCGCAGCACGAACGGGTCGTAGACGGTGCCCACCGGCAGCAACGGTTGGCCGGACAGGTCCCAGGCGAGCCCGAGTTGGCCGAGCAGCAGGAACAGGTTCATCTCGGAGATGCCCAGCTCGATGTGCTGCCCCTCGGGGCTCTCCGTCCAGCGCAGCATCGTCTCCGACGACCAGGAGCGCTGGGCGGTCGGGGCGAACACCCCGGTCCGGTTGATGAACCCGGCGAGGTTGGTCGACGTGGCCACGTCCGGCGCCGTGGTCACCAGGTACTTCCCGACCTGCGGATCCCGGGCCAGGTCCACCAGCACCCGTCCGAAGACCTCCTGGGTGGAGATCGGCTTGTTGGCGCGTACGTTCGTGGCCTGCGGGACGGTGACCCCGAGCGCACGCTCGCGGGGCGCGCGGGACAGCGCCTCCCGACGCTGCCCGGCCCGGATGCCGGCCGGGGACGCCGGGTCGAGGCGGTCCCACTCGGTGTCCCGGGTCAGGTCGTGTCCGGCCCGCAACGCGTCGACCTGCTCACCGGAGAGCAACGCCGAGTGGTTGCGCGGGTTGCCGGCGATCGGCAGACCCCACCCCTTGACCGTGTACGCGAACACCACGCTCGGACGGTCGGTCACCGCGTCGCACTGGGCGTACGCGTCGAGCAGCGCCGCCAGGTCGTGCCCGCCCAGGTCGGTGACGAGCGGGCCCAGGTCCTCGTCGGTGATGTCGGCGATGAACGCGGCGATGCCGTCGGGCGCCCCGTCCAGGAACTGCTCGCGCAGCGCCGACCCGGTCAGCCCGAACAACGACTGGTACTGCTCGTTCGGCATCTTGTCGATCCAGTCGCGCAGTGCCGCCCCGCCCGGCCGCTCGTACGCCTCGGCGAGCCGGCGACCGTACTTGACCTCGACCACGTGCCAACCGGCCGCCTCGAACTGGCCGCGCCACTGGTCGATGCGGACGCCGGGGACGACCCGGTCCAGCGACTGCCGGTTGAAGTCGACCACCCACATGACACTGCCGAGTCCGGTGGTGGCCGGGTCGGCGACCGCCTCCCAGATGTTGCCCTCGTCCAGTTCCGCGTCACCGATGAGCGCCACGAACCGGGAGTGCGGGCGCGCGCCGAAGTGCGCGTCGACGTACCGCCGGGTCACCGCGGCGAACAGCGGCGCGGCGGCGCCGAGGCCCACCGAGCCGGTGGAGAAGTCCACGTCGTCCGGGTCCTTGGTCCGTGACGGGTACGACTGGAGTCCACCCCGGGCCCGCAGCGTGGTCAGGTACGACCGGTCCAGGTTGCCGAGCAGGTACTGGATGGCGTGGAACACCGGTGAGGCGTGCGGCTTCACCGCGACCCGGTCCTCGGCGTCGAGATGCGCGAACCACAACGCGGTCATCGCGGTGACCAGGGAGGCGCTGGACGCCTGGTGTCCGCCGACCTTCACCCCGTCCCCGGTGCTGCGGTCGTGGTTGGCCGCGTCCACGATCCGGGTGGCAAGCCAGAGCACCCGGCGCTGGATCTCGTCGAGGACGTCGATGTCGTGCTGGTTCACGGTGACTCCAGGGGTCCGGCACGTCGTCGTTGACGCCCGGTCGGGGGGACAGGGGTGGTGGTGCGGATGCAAGGAAGGGACCCTTCCTATACACCAGACGGTAAGAAGGGTCCCTTCCTTACACCTCAGGCGCCGAGGCGCTCCAGGATCAGCTCGCGGACGGTCTTGGCGTCGGCCTGCCCGCGCGTGGTCTTCATGACGGCGCCGACCAGCGCGCCGGCTGCGGCGACCTTGCCGCTGCGCACCTTGTCGGCGATGTCGGGGTTGGCGGCGATCGCCTCGTCCACCGCGGCGGTCAACGCGCCGGTGTCGGAGACGACCTCCAGGTTCCGGTTGGTCATGATCTCGGTGGGCGTACCCTCGCCCGCGACCACGCCCTCCAGCACCGTACGGGCCAGCTTGTCGTTGAGCTTGCCGGCGTCGACAAGCGCCTGGAGCTCGGCGACCTGCGTCGGGGTGGCGCCCACGTCGGCCAGTTCCACGCCGGTCTCGTTGGCCCGCCGGGACAACTCGCCCAGCCACCACTTGCGGGCGGCGGCCGGGGTGGCACCGGCGGCGATGGTGGCCTCGATCAGCTCCACCGCGCCAGCGTTGAGCACCGACTGCATGTCCAGGTCGGAGAGCCCCCACGCCTCCTGGAGCCGGCGCCGGTGCAGCCGGGGCAGCTCCGGCAGGGCCGCCTTCAGCTCGGCCACCCAGGCGGTGTCCGGCGCGAGCGGCACCAGGTCCGGCTCGGGGAAGTAGCGGTAGTCGGTGGCGGTCTCCTTGGACCGGCCGGGGGTGGTGTCGCCGGTGTCCTCGTGGAAGTGCCGGGTCTCCTGGGTGATCCGCCCGCCCGCGTCCAGCACCGACGCCTGCCGCAGCATCTCCGAGCGCACCGCCCGCTCGACCGAGCGCAGCGAGTTGACGTTCTTGGTCTCGGTGCGGGTGCCCCACTCCTCGCCGGGCAGGTTCAGCGACGTGTTCACGTCACACCGCAGCGACCCCTCCTCCATCCGCACGTCGGAGACGCCGAGCGAGCGCAGCACGTCCCGCAGCTCGGTGACGTACGCCCGGGCCACCTCGGGGGCGAGAGCGCCGGTGCCCGGGATCGGCTTGGTGACGATCTCCACCAGCGGGATGCCGGCCCGGTTGTAGTCGACGAGCGACTCGGTCGCGCCGTGGATCCGGCCGGTGGCACCGCCCACGTGCAGCGTCTTGCCGGTGTCCTCCTCCAGGTGCACCCGCTCGATGCCGATCCGCACCGTCTCGCCGTTCACCTCGACGTCCAGGTAGCCGTCCACACAGAGCGGCTCGTCGTACTGGCTGATCTGGAAGTTCTTCGGCATGTCGGGGTAGAAGTAGTTCTTCCGGGCGAACCGGCACCACTCGGCGACGGAGCAGTTCAGCGCCAGGCCGATCCGGATGGTCGCCTCGATGGCCGCCTTGTTGGCCACCGGCAGCGAGCCGGGCAGGCCCAGGCAGACCGGGCAGACCCGGGTGTTCGGCTCGCCGCCGAAGTCGGTCGGGCAACCGCAGAACATCTTCGTGTTCGTGCCCAGCTCGACGTGGGTCTCCAGGCCGATCACCGGCTCGAATCGCGCGACGACCTCGTCGTACGCGGGCAGCGTCGTGGTCATGAGAACTCCAGCTTTCGGGCGGTAGCCGGCCCGCGCCGGCATCCGGACACAACGCCGCCCAGCCTAGCCGCTCCGCCCACCTGGCCTCGGTCGGGCGTCACCCCGCGGTGAACCCCTGCCGACGGCGGTACGCCACCACCAGCAGGATGCCGCCGATGCTGAACGCCACGACACCGAGGAGCATCAGCACCAGGGCCGAGTTCTCCCCGGTGACCGGCAGCCAGGCCCCGGTCGTCCGGGACGGCGACGGCGCGGCGGCGGTCGGCGTCGGGCTCTGCGACGGCGCGGTCGGGTACGCGGTCGGCTGCTCGGTGGGGGTCGGCGAGACCGACGGGGTGGCCGTCGGGTCGGGGTAGACGACCAGCGACACCTCCTCGGTGTCGCTGGTCGCGGTGCCGGTGGCGCGGACCGTGAAGTCGAAGCTCCCGGCGACGGTCGGGGTGCCGCTGAGCAGGCCGTCCGCCGCGAGCACGAGCCCGTCGGGCAGCGCCCCGGCGGCCAGCCCGAACCGGATGTCGGAGTCGCCGTCGGCGGAGAACCGGAACGAGTACGCCTGCCCGGCCGTGCCGCGTGGCGGGGCGGCCGAGGTGACCACCACGGCCGGCGTGGCGATCACCAGCGTGACCTCCTGGTGTCCCTGGAAGCCGTTCGCGTCGGTCGCCAGCAGGTCCAACCGGTAACGGCCGGCCTGGCTGGGGCTGCCCGCGAGGACACCGGCCGAGGAGAGCGACAGGCCCGGCGGCAACGCGCCCGAGCCCAGCGAGACGGTGTGCGGGGCGGTGCCGCCCGAGACGACGAACCGGTGCGTCGGGTAGACCTGCCCGACGTACCAGGGCGAGACCGGCGCCGGTGAGGTGACGGTGACGACCGGCTGCGCCACCACCACGGTGACCTGGTGGTCGGCGAACTCCCCGCTCGGCGAACCGGTGGCCCGGACGGTGAAGGCGAAGCGACTCGCCACGGTGGGCGTACCGGTCAGGGTCCCGGCCGAGGAGAGCGCCAGACCGGGCGGGATCGCGCCGGCGACCAGCGAGAACCGGATCTCCTCGTCGCCGGTGGCGGTGAAGGTGTGACCCGGGTACGGCTCGTGGGCGGTCACCCCGGACGGCGGCGGGTCGGAGGTGACGGCGATGGTGACGACCGCCGGATCCACGATCACCGGATCGACGGCGGCCGGATCCACGATCAGCGGATCGGCGACGACCGGTGCTGCGGCAGCGGGCGCGGCGACGCCGATCAGCAGCATCGTGAGCACCGAGACAATCGTGATCGGCCGCAGCGTCTTCATCGCAGTTCCAGTCGGCTAGAAGCCCATGCTTGCGTTTCGCCAGCGGCTCGGACTCTATCCAACCCTCGCACGTCACCATGCGTTATGAGTCCGAACGGTGACCTCGTGTCACCGGGGGGCCGAGGACCGGCGGGGCGGCCGGAGCCGCCCCGCACGGCGTCACAGCGTCGGCGGCGTGAAGGTGCCGACCGCGCTCTCCAGCGCGGCGGCGACCCGGTACATCCGGTCGTCGGCCATCGTCGGGGCCATCACCTGCAACCCGACCGGCAGCCCGTCCGAGAGGCCGCACGGCACCGAGATGCCCGGGCCGCCGTACAGGTTGGTCGGGATGGTGTACAGGTCGGCCAGGTACATCTGGTACGGGTCGGAGGTGCGCGCACCCAGCGGGAACGCCACGAACGGCGTGGTCGGCGAGATCAGCGCGTCGACCCGCTCGAACGCGGCGGTGAAGTCGCGGGTGATCAGCGTACGGACCTTCTGCGCCTGCCCGTAGTACGCGTCGTAGTAGCCCGACGACAACGCGTACGTGCCGAGCATGATCCGGCGCTTGACCTCGGGGCCGAAGCCGGCCTCCCGGGTCAGCGACATGACCTCCTCCAGCGACCGGTTGCCGTCGTCGCCGATGCGCAGGCCGAACCGCACACCGTCGAAGCGGGCCAGGTTGGAGGAGCACTCGCTCGGGGCGATCAGGTAGTAGGCCGGCAGCGCGTACGCGAAGTTCGGGCAGGACACCTCGACGATCTCCGCGCCCAGCTTCGTCAGCGCGTCGACGGCCTCGTTGAAGGCGGCCATCACGCCCGGCTCGGCACCCTCGCCGACGAACTCGGAGACGATGCCGAGGCGGACCCCGGTCAGGTCGCCGGTCGCACCGAGCCTCGCGGCGGCCACCACGTCCGGCACCGGGGCCGGGATGGAGGTGGAGTCACGCGGGTCGTGGCCGCCGATCGCCTCGTGCAGCAGCGCGGCGTCCAGCACGGTACGCGCGCACGGGCCGGGCGTGTCCAGCGAGGAGGAGAAGGCCACCAGGCCGTACCGGGAGGTCCCGCCGTAGGTCGGCTTCGCGCCGACGGTGCCGGTGACCGCGCCCGGCTGGCGGATCGAGCCGCCGGTGTCCGAGCCGATCGCCAGCGGTGCCTCGTACGCGGCCAGTGCCGCCGCGCTGCCCCCGCCGGAGCCGCCCGGGATGCGCCCGGTGTCCCACGGGTTGCGGGTCGGCCCGTACGCCGAGTACTCCGTCGAGGAGCCCATGGCGAACTCGTCCATGTTGGTCTTGCCGAGCATCACGGTGCCGGCGGCGCGCAGCCGCTGCACGATCGTCGAGTCGTACGGCGGGCGCCAGCCCTCCAGGATCTTCGAGCCGACCGTGGTCGGCACGCCCCGGGTGGTGAGCACGTCCTTGACCGCGACCGGCACTCCGGCCAGCGGGCCCAGCTCCGCTCCGGCGGCCCGCCGGGCGTCCACCTCGCGGGCGGCGGCGAGCGCACCCTCGGTGTCGACGTGCAGGAAGGCGTGCACCCGGTCGTCGACGGCGGCGATCCGGTCCAGGTGCGCCCGGGTCACCTCGACCGCCGAGGTCTCACCGGAGGCGACCAGCCCGGCGATCTCGGTGGCGGTGAATCTGGTCAGCTCGCTCACGATGCCACATCCTCGTCCAGGATCCGCGGAACGCGGAACCGCTGCTCCTCGGCGTCGGGCGCGCCGGACAGCGCCTCCTCGGGGGTCAGGCACGGCGTCACGACGTCCTCGCGGAGCACGTTGGTCAACGGCACCGAGTGCGAGGTCGGCGGGATGTCGGCGGCGGCGACCTCGCCCACCTGGGCGACCGCCTGGAGGATCACGTCGAGCTGGCCGGCGAAGGTGTCCAGCTCCTCCTCCGTCACGGCGAGCCGCGACAGTCGCGCCAGGTGCGCGACCTCCTCGCGGGAGATGGCGGCCATCGGTGCCCCCTTCGTGGCTGTCCTGCGTCTGCGTACGCCCACCGCGCGGCGTGCGACGCGACGCGCGGTGACCGGAGCGAGTCTATTGTTCCGCGCCCGGCCCGCCGTCCCCGGCTCCCCGGGGCGTCCGGCCCACCGACCCGGGGACCCGTCCGGGCGGCGGTGTCGCAGCGGCCCGGCCGAGGGTCACCGAGGGCTGCGGCGGGGTACGTCCGGCTCGTCGTGGCCGCCGAGCGGGCGCACCGGTCGGTACCGACCCAGCCAGGCGACCAGTTCCTCGGCCGGCATCGGTCGGGCGTAGAACCAGCCCTGCGCGGCGTCGCACCCGGCCGCGTGCAGCATCCGCCAGGTCTTCTCGTCCTCCACGCCCTCGGCGACCACCCGCAGCCCGAGCGCCTTGCCCAACTCGATCGTCGACCGGACGATCGCCGCGTCGTCGGAGTCCTCGGTCATCCCGAGGACGAAGGACCGGTCGACCTTCACCTCCGACAGCGGCAGCCGGCGCAGGTGTTGCAGTGACGAGTAGCCGGTGCCGAAGTCGTCCAGTGCGATGCCGACCCCGATCCGGTGCAGGCGGGTGATGGTGGTCAGGACGCGGCGCGGGTCGGCCATCAACGCACCCTCGGTGATCTCCAGTTGCAGCCGTTCCGGCGCCACGCCGTACCGGGTCAACCGGTCCGCGATCTGGTCGGCGATCTCGCCGGTGTGCAGATCCCGCACGCTGACGTTGAGCGCCGCCCGCAGGCCCAGACCGGCCGCCGACCACTTGGCCACCTGCTCGACCACGTCGTCCACCACCCGACGGGTGAGCAGGCGCATCACCGCGCTCTGTTCGGCGACCCGGATCAGTTCCTCCGGGTCGACCATGCCCCGGCGGGGGTGCCGCCACCGCAGCAGCGCCTCGACCCCGACCACCTCGCCGGTGGCGATGGCGACCTGCGGCTGGTAGTACATCGTGATCTCGCCCGCGTCCCCGGCCGGATCACCGCCGATCGCGGCACCGGCGAAGGGTGTGCCCTCGTCACCCGGCCGGTGGGCGCCGACCGGTCCGGCCCACGGCTCGCCGGGGACCGCCGCCGGGTCGACGGGCGTCACCTCGACGAGCAGGCCCTCGGTGA
>NZ_SISL01000146.1:0-12800 GCF_004307965.1 Verrucosispora sp. SN26_14.1
GGGTGGTGCCGCCCGCGTTCAGGGCCTCCAGCGTCGAGTTGTACGCGGCCTTCTTGTTGCCGCTGCCGTCGAAGAGCAGCGGGGTGCCGCCGGAGCGCCACGAGTCGGTGTCCCGGATGCCCCACACCGTGATGCCGGTGCAGCGGGCGACGGCGAGGCAGTCGGTGACCACGCCGCGGTACGCGTTCGCCTGCGAGGTGCCGGAGCCCTCGATGTCCAGCTCGGTGATCTGCACGTCCACCCCGAGGGCGGCGAAGCTGGAGAGCGTGGTCCGGTAGTTGCCCGGGTACGGCGAGTTGGCGTTGAAGTGCGACTGGAGGCCGACGCAGTCGATCGGCACGCCCCGCTGCTTGAAGTCCTGGACCATCCGGTAGACGGCCTGGGTCTTGGCGTGGGTCCAGTCGTCGGTGTTGTAGTCGTTGTAGCAGAGCTTGGCGCCGGGGTCGGCGGCCCGGGCGGCGCGGAACGCCGCCTCGATCCAGTCGTTGCCGGTGCGCTGGAGGTTGGAGTCGCGGCGGGCGCCGCTGCTGCCGTCGGCGAACGCCTCGTTCACCACGTCCCAGGAGTGGATCTTGCCCCGGTAGTAGGTGGCGACCTGGGTGACGTGGTTCAGCATGGCGTTGCGCAACTGGGTGCCGGACATGTTCTGCATCCAGCCCGGCTGCTGCGAGTGCCAGGCCAGGGTGTGCCCCCGGACGGACATGCCGCGTGCGATGGCGTGGTTGACGATCCGGTCCGCGTTGGCGAAGTTGAACTGCCCCTGCTGCGGCTCCGTCGCGTCGATCTTCATCTCGTTCTCGGCGGTCACCGAGTTGAATTCGCGGTTGAGGATGCCGACGTAGGTGGAGTCGGAGAGCTTGTTGGCCGCCACGGCCGCGCCGAAGTAGCGGCCCTTCTCGGCGGCCGAGGCGCCCAGGGTGGTCGCGGCGCTCGCGCTGGAGGCCACCACCACGCTGGTGGAGACGAGGGCGAGACCGACGGCGGCAGCGACCAACGCGATGCGTGGCCGCAGTCGGGGAGCCGGACGCCCGCTACCGCGGGCGAAGGCGTTGTTCATGGCATGAGCCTTTCGACGAAGCCGTGCTTGATGGAAGCCGGCCCCGACTACTGCCCAAACATGGTGGCTCCCGCCGTCTGCGCGGTTGCCCGTGAGCCGCGCCGGTCGGTGCCTGCAGCCCGCCACCATGAGTAGATCGAGGCTGTTGTATCGAAAACAGTATCGAAACACGTCGGAAAGCTCAACGCGCGTCGACACACTTTCGGCCCTGCGGAACCGGAGCGCGGCGCGTCCCACAGCGGGATCACGCTGTGGCCAGGCCCTCAGCCGGTCCCGACCGACGTCTCCGGAAGTTTCGGTGCCCCGGGCCCGTCCACCGCCCCGGAGAACAGGTCGGCCAACCACCGCAGCTGACGGCGCACGTGGGTCGCGTCGCCGTGCTCGTGGCCGTTGAACGGGTACACGTGCATGCTCCGCTGCGGGGCGGGACCGCCGGTGGCGGCACCGTACTGGTTGTAGGCGGCGAAACCGGTGCTCGGCGGACAGACGGTGTCCCGCAGGCCGATCCCGAAGTGCGCGGGCGCCTGGGCCCGCCGGGCGAAGCTGACCCCGTCGACGTAGGACAGGGTGCGCCGCACCGCCGCCTCCGCCTCCCGGTGCACCGCGAGGTAGGTGACGATGTCGCCGTACGGGCCGGCGTCGGTGATCTCGATGGCCCGCTGCACGTGGCACAGGAACGGCGCGGAGGTGACCAGCGCGGCGAGGTCGGGCACCAGACCGGCGACGGCCAGCGCCAGTCCCCCGCCCTGGCTGTTGCCGGCGGCGACCACCCGCGCCGGGTCGGCGCCGGGCAGGGCACGGGCGGCGTGCACGGCCCGGACCGCATCGGTGACGAGCCGGCGGTAGTAGTAGCCCTCCGGTGCCAGGATGCCCCGGGTCACCGGCGTCGGCCCGCCGGGCGTCGCGCCGTGCGGGTCGGGCGTGTCACCCAGGCCGTAGAGGCCGGACTGGCCCCGGGCGTCCATCAGCAGGTGCGCGTACCCGGCCACCGGCCAGGTCAGCCGCTCGTGCGGCAGGCCCCGGCCACGCCCGTAGCCGACGTACTCCACCACCACCGGCAGCGGTCCGTCCACCCCGGAGGGGCGGGTGTACCAGGCCCGGACCGGCTCCCCGGCGAACCCGGCGAACGTGACGTCCCAGCTGTCGACGAGACGAAGGTCGGTCGGCTCGGGCCGGACGTCGATGAGCACCGGTGTCGCCGCCGTCGCGTGCAGGGTGTCCTGCCAGAAGGCGTCGAAGTCGGCGGGCTCCGGCACGGCCGGGGCATACCGTCGCAGGTCGTCCAGGGGCAGGTCGAACAGGGGCATGGCACCTCGCAGCAGGTCGCTCAGGTGGGTGGAGGGGCGGTGCTCTCGCGGATCATCAACTCGGCGACCAGGTCGATGCGGCTGGTCGGCAGCGCGACCCCGTTCGCGAGGTCGAGCAGCATCTGGGTCGCCGTACCGGCCATGTCGCGCAGCGGCTGGTGGACGGTGGTGAGCGCGGGTCCGATCCAGGCCGACATGGGCAGGTTGTCGTAGCCGACCACGGAGAGGTCCCCGGGCACGTCCAGGCCGAGCTGCCGGGCGGCGCGCAGCACCCCCATCGCCTGGAGGTCGGACCCGGCGAAGACGGCCGTCGGGCGGTCCGGGCGATCGAGCAACTGCATGCCGTGGGTGTAGCCGGCGTCGACGTGGAAGTTGCCGAAGCGGACCAGGTCGGGTGCGACGGGTACGCCCATCTCCTCGTGCGCGCAGCGGAACCCCGCCGTCCGCGCCCGCGCGCAGAGCACGTCCTGCGGACCGGAGATGACCGCGACCCGCCGGTGGCCGAGCTCCAACAGGTGACGGGTGGCCAGCAGCCCACCGTTCCAGTTGTTCGAGCCGACCGCCGGCACCGAGGCGACGCTGGCGCTGTCGTTGTCGATCACCACCACCGGGATCGACTGCCGGTCGAACCGTCGTCGCTGCTGGTCGGTCAGGTTGCACATGACCAGCAGCACGCCGAGCGGGCGCCGGGCGAGCACCGCGTCCACCCAGGACTGCGGCGGTCGACGTGCCCCGCCGAGCTGGGAGAGCACCAGGTTCACCGGAGGCAGGGCGGCGACGGCCTCGACACCACGGATGATCTCCAGGGCCCAGTCCGAACCGAACTCGTGGAACACCAGCTCGATCTGTCCCGCACCCGGGGACCGTCGGGCGCGGCGACGATACCGGTGTCGCTCCAGACTGGCCTCGACCCGCGCCCTGGTGCCGGCAGCCACGTCGGACCGGCCGTTGAGAACCTTCGAGACGGTCGCTGCCGAGACCCCCACCTCCCGGGCGATGGTCGCGATGGTGGTGGGGCCGAGCACGTCCGGCGATCGGTTCTCCGTCATACCGACCCTCTGCAACGATCCCGAAAATTTCGGGGAACCATAGCACGGGATCCCTCCACTGGCGACGACGACAGTCGATATGGCGGGAGCATGCACGAAGGTCCGGAAATCGCTTGCCTGCCCTGTGGGAACCGTGTGGGCAGTCGGTTCGTGAGCCCTTGACACACTCCATCGACACCCATAGGTTCCCGACACAGGTGACGAACTGGTTTCCGAAACTATCGAGAATCGCCGTCCGCAGCGGCGTCCGTGTGGCCTGCCGGAACGACCTGCCCCGGTGCGGCCAGAGGGGTTCGCATGACGAGTCAGCTACCTGTCGACGATCGATTGACGTCACCGGACGACGATCGGTGGCGCGACCCGACGCGGCGCCCCGACGAACGGGCCGACGCGCTCATCCCGCTGATGTCGCTGGAGGAGAAGGTCGCCCAGTTGGTCGGCCTCTGGGTCGGCGCCGACGCCTCCGGCGAGGGTGTCGCGCCCCACCAGACCGACATGGTCGAGCACACTCCGCCCTGGCGCGAGGCGATCCGGTACGGCCTGGGGCAGCTGACCCGACCGTTCGGCACCGCACCGGTCGATCCGGTCCTCGGCGCCCGGTCGCTGGCCGCCAGCCAGGCGCAGATCGTGGCGGCGAGCCGCTTCGGCATCCCGGCGCAGGTGCACGAGGAGTGCCTGACCGGCTTCGCCGCCTGGCGGGCCACCGTCTACCCGGCACCACTGAGCTGGGGCGCCGCCTTCGACCCGGAACTGGTCGAGGAGATGGCCGACCGGATCGGACGGTCCATGCGGGCGGCCGGCATCCACCAGGGACTCGCCCCGGTGCTCGACGTGACCCGCGACTACCGGTGGGGACGCACCGAGGAGACCATCGGCGAGGACCCGTACCTCGTCGGGACCACCGGCGCGGCGTACGTACGGGGGTTGGAACGGGCCGGGGTGGTGGCGACCCTCAAGCACTTCGCCGGCTACTCGGCCTCCCGGGGCGGGCGGAACCTGGCGCCGGTGCCGATGGGCCGCCGGGAACTCGCCGACGTGATCCTGCCGCCGTTCGAGATGGCGTTGCGGCTCGGTGGCGCCCGCTCGGTGATGCACTCCTACGCCGAGATCGACGGGGTGCCGGTGGCCGCCGACGAGGAGCTGCTCACCGGAGTGCTGCGCGACCGGTGGGGCTTCGCCGGGGTCCTCGTCGCCGACTACTTCGCGGTCCGCTTCCTGCAGAGCCTGCACGGGGTGGCCGCCGACGCCGGGGAGGCCGCCGGTCTCGCGTTGCGCGCCGGCATCGACGTGGAACTGCCCACCGTGGACGCCTACGGTCCCCCGCTGGTGGCGGCGGTCCGTTCCGGTGCCGTCGCGGAGACGCTCGTCGACCGCGCGCTGCGCCGGGTCCTGATTCAGAAGATCGAGTTGGGGCTGCTCGACGAGGGCTGGCAGGAACTGCCCGCCGACGTCGACGAACTACGCCTGGACGACGAGGCCGGCCGGTCCGTCGCGCTGCGGCTGGCCCGCCAGTCCGTCGTCCTGCTGCGCAACTCCGACGGCGCGCTGCCGCTCGCCGCCGACCGGCAGGTGGCCCTGATCGGCCCGGTGGCCGACGACCCGATGGCGATGCTCGGCTGCTACTCGTTCCCGCTGCACGTGGGCGTGCACCATCCGGAGCACGGCGTGGGGGTCGAGATCCCGTCGCTGCGCACGGCCCTCCAGCAGCGCCACCCCCGCCTGACGTACCACCCGGGGACCGCCGTCACCGGCGACGACACCTCCGGCATCGCCGCGGCGGTCCAGGCCGCCACCGAGGCCGACGTCTGCGTCCTGGCGGTCGGCGACCGGGCGGGCATGTTCGGCCGGGGCACCTCCGGCGAGGGTTGCGACGCCGTCGACCTCGACCTGCCCGGCGTCCAGGCCGAACTGGTCCGCGCGGTGCTGGCCACCGGTACGCCGGTGGTGCTGGTGGTGCTCTCCGGCCGGCCGTACGCGCTCGGCGCGCAGGTGGCCGACGCCGCCGCCGTCGTGCAGGCGTTCTTCCCCGGCCAGCTCGGCGGTCAGGCGCTGGCCGAGGTGCTCACCGGTGAGGTCGACCCGTCCGGACGGCTGCCGGTCAGCGTCCCCCGGCACGGCGGGGGCCTGCCCGGCACGTACCTCTCCCCGCCGCTCGGCCACCGGACGCAGGTGTCGTCGGTGGACCCGACGCCCGCGTTCCCGTTCGGGCACGGCCTGAGCTTCACCACCTTCGAGTGGGACGACGCGGCGGTGACCGACCCCGAGGACAGCGGTCCCACGCCGTGGCCGGTCGACGGCACCGCCACGGTCGGCGTCACGGTCCGCAACACCGGAGCGCGGGACGGCACCGAGGTGGTCCAGCTCTACCTGCACGATCCGGTGGCGCAGACCACCAGACCGGTGGTCCGCCTGGTCGGGTACGCGCGGGTGCCGCTGCGACCGGGCGAGGCGGCCCGGGTCACCTTCGAGGTTCCCGCCGACGTCACCTCCTTCACCGGACTGCACGGCCGGCGCGTGGTGGAACCCGGGGACGTCGAGCTGCGGCTGGCCCGGTCCAGCGGCGACCCGGTGGCACGGCTGGCGCTGCGGCTGGTGGGCGCCGAACGCGAGGTCGGCACGGACCGGGAACTGGTCTCCCGCGCTTACGTCACGCCCGCCACCCAGGGCCGGCGATGAGTGCCCCGGCCTCGGTGACGGCACCAGCCCCCGACTTACCGACGCGCCCACCCGGCACCCCGCGCCCGACCCGGCGCACGTGGCGGCGGGCGCTGCGCCGGGACTGGCAGCTCTATTCGCTCGCGATCCTGCCGCTGCTGTTCTTCCTGATCTTCCGGTACCTGCCGATGCTGGGCAACGTGATCGCCTTCCGCCGGTTCCAGCCCGGCGGGAGCATCTTCGGCGAGTACTGGGTCGGCCTGCGGTACGTGAAGATGTTCCTGGCCGACCCGACGTTCTGGAACGTCTTCACCAACACGCTGGTGCTGGGCGGGTTGACCCTGCTGTTCTGCTTCCCGCTGCCGATCGTGCTGGCGCTGCTGCTCAACGAGGTCCGGGCCCGCCGGCTCAAGCGGTTCGTGCAGTCCGTGTCGTACCTGCCGCACTTTCTGTCGATCGTGATCGTGGCCGCCATGGTGATGCAGTTGCTCTCCATGGACGGCACGGTGAACTCACTGGTCACGTCCGCCGGCGGCGAGGCGGTGCCGTTCCTGCAACGCCCCGAGTGGTTCCGGACCATCTACATCTCGTCCGAGGTCTGGCAGACCGTCGGCTGGGGCACCATCCTCTATCTGGCCGCGCTGACCACCATCGACGAGGACCTGTACGAGGCGTCCCGCATCGACGGCGCGAACCGCTGGCGGCAGACCTGGCACGTCACGCTGCCGGGGATCCGGCCGACCATGGTGACGTTGCTGATCCTCAACATCGGCACGTTCATGGCGGTCGGGTTCGAGAAGATCCTGCTGCTGTACAACCCGCTCACCTACCCGACCGCCGACGTGATCTCCACGTACCTGTTCCGGATGGGCTTCGGGTCCAGCAACTTCAGCTACGCCGCCGCGATCGGTCTGTTCGAGGCCGTGATCGGGCTGATCCTGGTGCTGTCGGCGAACCTGATCGCCCGTCGCACGGTGGGGACGAGCCTGTGGTGACCGTCGACTCCACCACCGCCCGGTCCCGTCCCCGCCGCCGACGGGGCATCCGGCAGAGCCGGGGCTACCGGGCGTTCCAGGTGGCCAACGCGATCGTGTTGACCCTGGTCGTGCTGGTGACGCTCTATCCGTTCGTCAACATCGTGGCCCGCTCGCTGAGCAGTGAGGCGTTCATCATCGCGGGCGAGGTGAACCTGGTGCCGCGCGGGTTCACCGTCGACACGTACCGCCTGGTGTTGTCCGACTCGCTGTTCTGGACGAACTACCGCAACACCCTGGTCTACACGGTGACCGCCACGCTGATCTCGATCGTGCTCACCACCTGCTACGCGTACGTGCTGTCCAAGAAGGACCTGAAGGGTCGCGGCGCGCTGGTCGGCATCGCGGTGTTCACGATGTTCTTCTCCGGCGGTCTGATCCCCAACTACGTGCTGGTCACCAGCCTCGGCCTGAAGAACAGCGTCTGGGCCATCGCGCTGCCCAACGCGATCAACGTGTTCAACCTGCTGGTGATGAAGGCGTTCTTCGAGAGCCTGCCGAACGACCTGGAGGAGGCCGCCGCCGTCGACGGGCTGAACACGTACGGCATCCTGCTGCGGATCGTGCTCCCGCTGTCGAAGGCCATCGTCGCCACCATGGTGCTGTTCTACGCGGTGGCCTTCTGGAACTCGTGGTTCGCCGCCTTCCTCTACATGGACCAGCAGGAGCTGTGGCCGGTCACCGTGTACCTGCGCAACCTGATCGCCGGTGCCACCGGCGCCGAGAACGTCGGCGCGATCGCCGAGGCCAACGAGGTGCAGGCCGAGGCGACCCTCAAGTCCGTGACCATCGTGCTCACCACCCTGCCCATCCTCCTGGTCTATCCCTTCGTCCAGCGGTACTTCGTCCGGGGCATCATGCTCGGCGCGGTCAAGGGCTGACCAGCGGTTCCATCCCCGCTCCCCACCACACCGAAAGGACCGCCATGTTCCGCAGATCGTGGCGACAGGTGGCGATTGCCGCTGCCGCCCTGCTCACCGCCTCCACCCTCGTCGCCTGTGGTGACGACCCGTCCGACAACCAGGACCTGTCGGAGAACCGGGCCGGGGCGATGGAGAACTACGCGGTCGGTACGCAGTTCAAGGCCACCGACCCGATCTCCTTCTCCGTCCTCTACAACAACCACCCGAACTACCCGTTGAAGAACGACTGGCTGTTCTGGTCCGAGCTGACGTCCCGGACCAACGTCACGCTGGAACCGGTCGCGGTGCCGCTGAGCGACTACAACCAGAAGCGCAGCCTGCTGATCGGTGCCGGCGACGCACCCCTGCTGATCCCCAAGACGTACCCGCCGGACGTGAACACGTTCGTCTCCTCCGGGGCGATCCTGCCGGTCAGCGACTACCTCGATCTGATGCCGAACCTCAAGGAGAAGATCGAGAAGTGGAACCTCCAGCCTGAGATCGACACGCTCCGCCAGCAGGACGGCAAGTTCTATCTGCTGCCCGGTCTGCACGAGAAGCCGTGGCACGACTACTCGCTGGCGATGCGTACCGACATCCTGGAGGAGCTGAACCTGGAGGTCCCGAAGACCTGGGACGAGCTCTACACCGTGCTCAAGGCGATGAAGGCCGCGTACCCGGACGTCTACCCGTTCTCCGACCGGTGGAGCCAGCCCAACCCGGCCGGCAACCTGCTCAACCTGCTGGCCGTCACGCACGGGCTGGACGGCGCCGGCTGGAACTTCCAGCACATGAGCTGGAACGCGCAGGCGCAGAAGTTCGAGTACACCGGCGCCACCGAGCACTACCGGCACGTGCTGGAGTACCTCAACAAGCTGGTCGCCGAGAAGCTGCTCGACCCGGAGAGCTTCACCCAGACCGACGACGCCGCCCGGCAGAAGCTCGCCAACGGCAAGTCCTTCGTGATCAGCGCGAACGCCCAGGCCGTCGTGAACGACTACCGGCCGGACCTGGCGGCGACCAACCCGAAGGCGAAGATCGCCAAGATCCCGCTGCTGGTCGGACCGGCCGGTGAGATCAACCCCTCCAGCCGGCTGGAGAACGGCATGATGATCTCGTCGAAGGCGCGGGACAGCAAGAACTTCGTGGCCATGATGCAGTTCGTCGACTGGCTCTGGTATTCCGACGCCGGCCAGGAGTTCGCCAAGTGGGGCGTGGAGGGCACCACCTTCGTCAAGGACGCCTCCGGCAAGCCCACGCTGGCACCCGACGTCAACGTCATCGGCCTCAACCCGAGCGCGCCCAAGCACCTGCAGAAGGACTTCGGCTTCTACAACGGCGTGTTCGCCTACGGTGGCAAGCCCGAGCTGGTCCAGGCGTTCTTCTCCCCCGAGGAGCAGGAGTTCCAGCAGGTGATGAACGCCCGTGCGCCGAAGTCACCGCCGCCGCCGTACCCGCTCAACGACGAGGAACGCGAGCAGGTGTCGCTCTGGGAGACGCCGCTGCGTGACCACGTCTACCAGGCCACCCTCCAGTTCATCCTCGGCCAACGGGACCTCGGCCAGTGGGACGCCTACCTGGCGGAGCTGAAGGCCAAGAACATGGACGCGTACGTGGAGCTGGCGAACAAGGCGCACGCGCGCTACAAGGAGGCGAACGGCTGACCCCGGGGCCGGTCCGATCGTGTCGGTGCGATCGGACCGGCCACTTTCCCCGCGCCGCCCCCGCGAGCCCCCGAGGACGAGGATGCGCACCGTTGTCGACCACACCGCGCCCTGCGGGAACGCGAGCCGCCTGCGCGGCCAGGAGCGGCCGTGAGCGCCGTGGTGCGGGAGTTCGGCGACGGGCCGCTGTCGCGGGGGGCCGCGCTGATCTACACGCTGCTGGTGGTCGAGGTGCTGCTGCTGGTCTGCGCGGCCCCCGGCCTGATCGCACTCTTCGCGCTCGAACGGCACCCGAGCAACCTGCCACTGGTCGCGCTCTGCGCGGTGCCGCTCGGCCCGGCGCTGTCCGCCGCGCTCTACACGCTGCACCACCAACGCCTCGACCTGACCGACCTGCACCCGGGTCGCCTGTTCTGGCGCGGCTACCGGGCCAACCTGGTCGGTGCGCTGCTGGTCTGGGTGGCGACGCTGGCGTGGCTGACCGTCATCGCGGTCAACCTGGTCAACCTGCCGGTGGCCGGAGTTCCCGGCTGGTGGGTGGTGCCGCTGGTGGCGGTCGGTGTCGGGGTCGCCGTGGTCGGGATCAACGCGCTGGTCATCACCTCGCTGTTCGCGTTCCGGCTGCGCGACGTGCTGCGGCTGGCCGGTTACTTCGTGCTGCGTACGCCGGTGGTGGCGGTCGGCACCGCGTTGTTGCTGGTGGCGGCGACGGCGCTGACGCTTGTCGCGTCGGAGGCGGCGACCGCGGCCCTGGGGTCGCTGCTGGCACTGGCGCTGGTACGCGGCGCGGTGCCGATGACCGACGTGGTCCGCGAGGAGTTCGTGCGGTGACGGATGTAAGGAAGGGCCCCTTCCTAACGTCTCGTGTATAGCAGGGGTCCCCTCCTTACATCTCGGCGCGACGGGCGACGGCGCGGGCGTGCGCGATCGCCAGCAGCCGGTCGACCTCGGGCAGCATCTGCGGGCCGGGCATGACGATGCCGACGAAGCCGTGCCGGGCGTACGCGGGATGCGGCAGCACGGTGTCCAGCCGGGCGAAGTCGTACTCGTGTCGATGCTGCGGGAAGTCGGCGGGCGGGAAGCCGAACAGCCGCGTGAACTCGGTCCGTCCCAGGTCGAGGTTGAGCCGGAAGACACCGGGCCGGTCGAGTCCGGCCTCCTCGTCGAAGCCGGGCACGTCGCGTTCCACGATGGTGGCGAACGGCCGGCGGTGATCCGGGCCGACGGAGAAGAACCTGTCGCCCCAGGCGCCCTCCGGCGCCCCGGTCTCCTCGCTCGCCACGAGTTGCGTGGTGCCGGGCAGCGCCAGGATCCGGGCCGCGAGCATCGCCGGGTCGGTGCCGGTCGGCACGTGCAGCAGCACGTCCGCGTGGTCGACGGTCGCCTGCTCCAGCGGGAAGTAGCGGTAGTCGTGGGTCCGTTTCCCGGCGGGTCGCACCGTCGAAGCGGGGACGTACCGGGGCAGGTCGCCGTCGTGCTGGAGGGCTCCTTCGAAGGAGTCGGGCTCGGGCTCCCCGATGCCGAGGGCCGGGCTGACGCCGAGGCTGCCGACCACCACCGCGTACCCGTCGCCCAGCAGCGAGCCGACGATCGCACCGGCACTGCACCAGGTGACCTCGGTGCCGGCCATCGTCATCGTGCCCGGGTCGCGTTGCAGGTGCCGGTGGTGCGCGAACACGAGGGTCGGGCCCCGCTCCGCCTCGGCCGCGCGGATCGCGAGCAGGTTCTCCGCCATCAGCGCGGCCCGGACCGCCACCAGTCGGGCGAAGCGTTCCTCCCGGCCCAGCGGCGCGGCCGCCGCCGCGTGGTAACGCAGCACCGCGACCGCCGACGTGGCCTGCGCGTACGCCGCCCGCCAGCCGTCCGGCCTCCGGGGCGCGTGCAGGTACAACTCGGTCAGCAGGTCGTCGGCGAGCACCCGCAGACGCTGTGCCTCGGGCGTGCCGCCGACCGACCGCCCCGGCTCCCAGATCGCCGCCTGGTCGCTCCATCGGGTCTCGTCACCCACCAGGGAGTCGATCTCGGCCGTCCGGTCCTGGCCCAGGTACTCGCAGACCCGCAGCAGGAACGCACGGGGGCTCGGCGCACCGGTGATCTCCAGCGGGGCGTCGAAGCCGTGGAACGTCAGGCGCTCGGCCGTCGGCCGCCCCGCGTTGTACTCCCGCATCCGCACCAGCAGGTCCCGGTTGGCCGGGGCGTCACCGAACCCGTGGCTGAACCCCTCGGCGAGCGCACGCTCCAGGGTCACCGTGGCGGAGCCCTGCACGAACTCGTCGGCGACCAGGCCGGCGGCGCGGTCGCTCTCCAACGCGATCGACCGGTATCCCCGCTGCGCCAACGCCAGGAACAGCTCGGTGCGGATCTGGAGGAAGGCGGATTCGCCGTGTGTCGGTTCGCCGAGCGCGAGCAGGGTCGGCGGTACGGGAAGCAGGTCCAGGAGATTCGTCACTCCATCGACCGTATCGCTGAACCACCCGTTGAGACTTTCGAGCAAACTGTCACGGTGAACGTGGTGCAACCCTCAAACAGCGTGACACGTCGGCCGATCGACCTGGCCCGTCCGCACGGCCTGTCCGCCCAGGCGGTGCGCAACTACGAGCGGGACGGGGTCCTGCCGCCCGCCCCGCGCAGTCCGAGCGGCTACCGCCGATACACCGAGCGGCACGCCCGGGCCCTGGACGCGTACCTGGCGTTGATTCCGGGGCACGGGTACGCGGCGAGTGGCGAGATCATGCGCGCCGTGCACCGGGGCGAGATCGACACGGCGTTGCGGGTGATCGACCAGGGTCACGCTCTGCTGCACCGCGACCGGGAGACCCTGGACGCGGTCGAGACGGCGGTGGCGGTCCTCACCGGGGCCGCGCCCGACGCGCCCCGCCGGGCGGAGCTGTCGATCGGTGCCCTGGCGCACCGGCTCGGCGTACGGCCGGCGACCCTGCGCAAGTGGGAACGGGCCGGCGTGCTGCGACCGGACCGTGACCCGGCGACCCGCTACCGCGTCTACGCCCCCGACGACGTGCGGGACGCCGAACTCGCCCATCTGCTGCGGCGCGGCGGATACCGGCTCGACCACATCGCCGACGTGCTCGACCGGGTACGCGCCGCCGGGGGCGCCGCGCCGCTCGCCGCGTC
>NZ_SISL01000147.1:0-12768 GCF_004307965.1 Verrucosispora sp. SN26_14.1
ACAGGGGCAACGGGCGGCGGGGCAACGGGCGCCGTGGGTGGCGCTGGCGGTCGGGCTGCTGCTGGCCGTGGCCTGGTTCGTTGCCGAGATGGCGGCCGACGGCGGGCGGGTCGGTCTGGCCGAGCGGGTGGCGGCCGGCGCGGAGGCGTTCGCACCCCTGCTGGTGGTCAGCGCCCTGCGCCGCACGGGCCGGTCAGGTCGGACGGGCCGCACCACGCCGGACGGGTGACGGCGGGGTCGACGTCACGGCTCGTCGGCCGTGACGTCGACCCGATCCGCCTACTTGCTCAGGCAGGAGAGCAGGGCCGCGGCGAGCAGATTGGCCCGCTCGTCGACCACGCCGCCCATCTGGTTGACCACGTAGCCGAAACCGACCCGGTGCTGGTCGTCGCCGAAGGCGAGGTGTCCGCCCGCACCGTCGTGGCCGAAGCTGCGTTCGCCGAGCATCGGGCGCGGCGTCGAGTGGACGAGGAAGCCGGTCCCCCAGCGGTGTCCGACGTCGGGGAGTCCGTACACCTGTTGGCCGGCGACGCGGACGGTGACGGCGTCGTCGACGGACGCGGTGGTGAGCAGCGGTCCGCCGCCGACCTCGGAGACGCAGGCGGCGTAGAGGCGGGCCAGCGACTCGGCGGTGCTGATCCCGCCCGCACCGGGGATCTGGGCGGCCTGGATCGCCGGGTCGTTGAAGCTGACCAGGCCGGCGGCGTCGGCGGGGAAGGCGAACGCGCCGCCCATGGTGATCCCACGGTCGGCGACCGGGTCGCTGGCCGGGAAGGGCTCGCCGAGCGGTGCCAGCATCCAGGCGACCGCGTCGCGCTCGGCGGGCGGCAGGCCGACCCAGGTACGCAGACCGAGCGGCTCGGCGAGGGTCCGGGCGAGGTAGGTGCCGGGCATCTCCCCGGTGATCCGGCGGATCACCTCGCCGATCAGCCAGCCGTAGGTGATCGGGTGATAGCTGTGGGCCGTACCCGGCTGCCACAGCGGGGTCTGTGCCTCGATCGCCTCGATCACCGGGTCCCAGGCGAGCACCTCCGCCCGGGTGAAGGCACGGTCCAGCGTGGGCAGTCCGGACTGGTGGGTGAGCAGCCAGCGGACCGGGATCTCGGCCTTGCCGTGCCGACCGAACTCGGGCCAGTACCGGATGACCGGGGCGTCGAGGTCGAGCCGGCCCTGCTGGACCAGGAGGTAGGCGCAGATCGCCATGATCCCCTTGGTCACCGAGAAGACGACGGCCGGGGTGTCGGCGGTCCAGGGCCGTCCGGAGCGCTGGTCGGCCAGCCCTCCGTACAGGTCCACGACCTTGGTGCCCCGCAGGTAGACGGCGACTGCGGCGCCGACCTCCCCACGGTGGACGAAGTTGTCCCGGAACACGTCGGCGACGGGCCCGAAGCCCTCGTCGGCGTGGCCGTGGATCGGGGTGTCGTTCAACCCGTCATCCCTTCACGGAGCCCTGCAGGAGCGCCTTGATGAACTGGCGCTGGAAGATCAGGAACACGATGAGCGTCGGAGTGAGGATGAGCAACGATCCGGCGCAGAGCAAGACCAGATCGGTTCCCCACTGTCCCTGGAACGCGCCGAGGGCACCGGCCATGGTCCGTTTGGTGGCGTCGTCGACCATGACGATGGCGAGCAGGAACTGGTTCCAGGTCCAGAGGAACAGCAGGATGGTCAGCGAGGCGATGGCCGGTCGGGCCAGCGGCACGTGCACCCGCCAGAACAGCTGCCAGGTGTTGCTGCCGTCGACGCGCGCGGCCTCGGACAGCTCACGCGGCACGTTGGTGAAGTGGGCGCGCATCCAGAAGACCGCGAACGGCATGTAGAGGCCGACCAGCGGCAGGATGATGGCCCACCGGGTGTTCAGCAGACCGAGGTCCCGCATCTGGTAGTACAGCGGGGTCACCACCGCCTCGAAGGGCAGCGTGAGACCGAGCAGCAACAACCCGAAGGCGATGTGACCGCCGGCCACCCGCAGGTGCCCGAGGCCGAAGCCGGCCATGGTCGCGATGATCACGCCGAACGGCACCACCCCGGCCACGATCAGCATGCTGGACCCCAGCAGGGCGCCCATGTTCGCGGCGGTGAAGGCGTCGGCGAAGTTGCCCCACTGTGGATCGGAGGGCCAGGCCAGGCCGGTGGGTACGGTGCCGCGCGGTTGCAGGGCCGCCGAGAGCATGCTCAGGAACGGCAGCAGGGTGACGACGACCAGGGCGATCAGGAAGATCCGCCCGGTCAGCCGCTCGCTGCGGGTGGTCATGTTCATGGCTTCTCCCCCCGGGTCAGCCGCTGGATGGGCAGCACACAGATCAGCACCAGCAGCATCAGCACCACGCCCAGGGCCGAGGCGAGCCCGACCTGGCGCTGGGAGAAGGCCAGCCGGTAGATCTCCAGCCCCGGCACGGTGGTCTGGATGCCCGGGCCGCCGCTGGTCGAGATGTAGACGATGTCGAAGCTGGCCAGCGCCGCGATGATCGTCACGGTGAGGCAGACGCCGATCTCCTGGCGCAGGCTGGGCAGGGTCACCGCGAAGAACTCGCGGATCGGGCCGGCACCGTCCATCCGGGCCGCCTCGTACAGCGACGGGTCGATCTTGCTCATGCCGGTGACCAGCAGGATCGTGCAGAGTCCGAGCATGATCCAGGTGCCGATCACGCCCACCGACGGCAGCGCGGTGCTGAACTCGCCGAGCCAGGCCCGGGTGATGCCGTCCAGCCCGACGGCCCGCAGTGCCTGGTTGACCAGACCGTTGCTGGAAAGCACCCAGCTCCACGCGATACCGGCCGCCACCAGCGGGATCACCTGCGGCAGGAAGAGCACGGTCCGGACCAGCGTGCCGCCGGGGCCGGTGGTGATGCGCCGGACCAGGCTGGCCACCACCAGGCCGAGGACGACCGGGATGAAACTGAAGAAGATGATCAGGACGAAGGCGTTACCGATGATCTTCAGCAGGTCGCGGTCGGTGAAGACGGTGACGTAGTTGTCCAGGCCGACCCAGGTGGCCGCCCCGATGCCGTTCCAGCGGTAGAGCGAGTACTGCACGGTCATCACGAGCGGACGCAGGACGAAGAAGCCGTACATGGCCAGGGCGGGCAGGACCCAGAGCCAGCCGCTCCACCGCACCACGCGGCCCCACCGCTTCCGGTGGGGCCGCATGGCGGGACGGGGGTCCGCACCGCCGGGTCGGGCAGGGGTGCCCGACCCGGCGGGAACGCTGCCGAGGGCAGACGTCATCGGGAGAGTTCCTTCTCGTACTCGGCCTGGACCGCCTTGACGTAGCCCTCCGGGTTCTGCTGGCCGGCGATCAGCTTCTGCATCTCCGGGGTGATGGCGGCGGCGAAGATGCCACCGGTGGCGTTGGCGGTGAAGTCCACCGCGCCGTTGTCGGCGCCGAGCTGCTGGGACGCCTTCAGCGTCTCGGCCAGGACGGTGCCCTCGGTCACCGGCGGCAGCGCCAGGTCGGCCGGGCCGCCCGGGTGCGAGCCGCCGACGTTGACCGAGATCTCACGGGCCTTGTCGTTGGTGTGCACCCAGTTGAGGAAGAAGGCCGCGGCGTCGGCGTTCTTGGCCCGGGCACCGACACCGAAGGTGTTCGGCGCGGACATCGCCACGTTCTTGGCCTCGGCGGTCTCACCGGGGAAGAGGAAGAACCCGACGTCGCCGGCCATGTTCTTGTCCAGGTTCGCCGACTCCCAGTCGCCGTTGAACATGAACAGGCCGTTGCCCTTCTGGAACTCGCCCATCATCGCGGTGTAGTCGATGGCGTTGGCGTCCTTCGGGAAGTAGCCGGCCTTGGCCCACTTCTCGATGGTCTGGGCGGCCTTCAGCGACGCGGGGGTGTCGAAGGTGGCACCCGGCTTCTGGAAGATCCAGTCCGCGATCGGGGCCGGGTCGCCGAACTGGTTCTGCAACGCCTGGTACGGGAAGTTGATGCCGGCGGTGTTCTTGTTGAACTGCATGATCGGCTGGAGGTCGGCGGACTTGGCCTTGGCCAACAGGTCCTCGAACTCGGCGATGGTGGCCGGCGGCTGGGTCATGCCCACCTGCTCGGCCTGCTTCTTGTTGTAGAACACGCCGGTCACGCTGTAGCCGAGCCCCATGCCGTACAGCGAGCCGGTGCCGCGCTCCGCGCCGCCGTCGGTGAGCCGGAGCTGGACGAGCTGGGAGGCGGGGAACTTGTCCCAGCCGTGCGCGTCGAAGTACGGGTCGAGGTTCTTAAGCAGGCCGTCCTTCACCAGGTCGACCATGGTGGGCAGCCGGATGATGTCGGGCGCGTTGTCCGAGGCGAGCACCCGGGGCGCGTTTTCCACGATGACCGTGAACTGGTCCTCGCGGATGTTGAACGTGACGTTGGGGTGCTGCTTGGTGAACTCGTCGGCGAGCGCCTTGGCCAGCGGGAAGCCGGTCTCCGCGTACATCTCCAGGGTGATCGGGTCGGTCCCGAGCTCGGTGCTGACCGGGGCGCCGGAGTCCTCCGGCGCGGTCTGTTCCGAACCGGGTGCGCTACAGGCGGTGGCCGTCAGACCGACGGCGAGTAGTGGCACCATCAGTGCCAGCCGGCGACGGGTGAATCTGGTGGACAACTCCCGCACGTCAATGGCTCCCTTGACTCATCCGCACGTCCCCACCGGTCGTCGACCGGGGGTACGCTCGCCACCACGGTCGGTGAACGCCACGCCTGCGCGTCGCGCACCCGACCTCGGCTCGCGGTATCCGATATGACCTCGGAGGTCGCTGCGACAGCGGCCCCCGCAGTGGCGAAACAACGTCGCTAAACTGATTTAGCAGAGCATGCGCGCGGCACCCCGGCCTGTCAAGGACGAGTTGGCAACGGTCCGGAAACAAGGGGTTCACCAGGGGGCTTCGCCGACACCCGGCCGGTCACCGGTGAGCCGGAACGCGACTCGACCCATCATGATGGGCAACGGCGGCGTCGTACGGACGACCGCGAACGGAGGACTGATGGGCCGCAACAGGGCAACACTGGCCGATGTCGCGCGACGGGCTGGGCTGTCCAAGACCGCAGCCTCGATGGTGCTCAACGGGCGGGAGGGCACCCGACTCTCCGCCGAGGCGCACCAGCGCGTCTTCGCGGCGGCGGAGGAACTCGGCTACCGGCCCAACGTGGCTGCCCGCAGTCTGCGTACCCGCAAGACGGCGACCATCGCCTTCGTCTCGGACATCGTCGCCACCACCCGCTTCGCCGGCGGCCTGATCCGGGGCGCGCTGGACGCCGCCCGCGAGCGCGACCACGTCCTGCTGATCACCGAGACCCAGGGTGACGCGTCGTTCGAGCAGTACGCCATCGAGGCGATCCTCGACCGCCAGGTCGACGGCGTGATCTACGCGGCGATGGCCACCCGCCGGCTGACCGTGCCGAAGGCCATCCTGAACGGCCCGGTGGTGCTGCTCAACGCCACCAGCTCGGAGGAGCTGCCGAGCGTGCTGCCCGACGACGAGTTGGCCGGCGCCACGATCGCCGAGGCCCTGCTCGCCCGGGGCCACCGGGACCGGATCGCCCTGATCGGCCGCAACCGACCCAAGGAACGCGACCCGGAGATCTCCCTCGCCGCCGAGGCGCGGCTGCGCGGCATCCGGAGCACGCTCGCCGCCGACGGTGTCGCGCTGTTCGCCGAGGGCTTCTGCACCGAGTGGCTGCCGGAGCACGGCTACACCGCGACGCAGGCCCTGCTCGCCCGCCCGGACCGGCCGAGCGCGATCATCTGCATGAACGACCGGCTGGCCTTCGGCGCGTACCAGGCGCTCGGGGAGGCCGGCCTGACCATCCCCGACGACATCTCGGTGATCTCCTTCGACGACGATCCGATCGCCTCCTGGCTGCGCCCGGGGCTCTCCACCGCCGCCATCCCGCACGAGCAGATGGGCCGCCGGGCGGTGGAGCTGCTGCTCGACAAGGACGACTCCGGCCCGGCCCTGGTGCCGATGCCGCTGCGCCGTCGGCGTTCGGTCGCGGCTCCGGCCGGGCGGACCCCGATGCCGCGAACGGGAGAGCGACTCCGCCCCGAGGTCGCGGGCTAAACCGATTTAGTGATACCTTCCCCGCCATGCTTCGTCTGCCCGACCACTGGGTGTGGGACAGCTGGTACGCCCAGGACGACGACGGCCGGTGGCACGCGTTCTTCCTGCGCGCCTCCCGGGCCCTCCTCGACCCGGACCGTCGCCACCGCCGCGCTACGATCGGCCACGCCGTCTCCACCGACCTGCGCGACTGGCGGCTGCTCCCGGACGCGCTGGTCCCCGCCGACTCACCGGGCTGGGACGATCTGGCCACCTGGACCGGCAGCACCGTACGCGGGCCGGACGGGCGGTGGTATCTCTTCTACACCGGTGTCGGCCGCGCCGAGGACGGCCTGGTCCAACGCATCGGGCTGGCCGTCTCCGACGACCTGGTGACCTGGCACCGGCACGGCGACACCCCGCTGCTCGAGGCCGACCCGACCTGGTACGAACTGCTCGACCTGGACGCGTGGTACGAGCAGGCCTGGCGTGACCCGTGGGTCTTCGCCGACCCGGACGGCGACGGCTGGCACATGCTGATCACCGCCCGCGGCAACCAGGGCCCGGCCGCCGAACGCGGCGTCATCGGTCACGCCACCTCTCCCGACCTGCTGAACTGGACCGTCCGACCGCCGCTGTCGACACCGGCCGGATTCGGTCACCTCGAAGTGCCGCAGGTCGCCGTGGTGGAGGGGCAGCCGCTGCTGCTGTTCTGCACCAACCCGGCCACCGCACCCGGCGACTCCCGGGAACGGCTCTGGATGGCCACCGCCCCGACCGTACGCGGACCGTGGGACATCGCCGCCGCCCGACCGATCGCCCAGCCGCACCTGTACGCGCCCCGGCTGTTGTCGACCGACGACGGCTGGGTACTGCTGGGCTTCGTCGAGCACGGTGACGGGACGTTCGTCGGCGAGATCAGCGACCCGGTGCCGGTGCGCTACGAACCCGAGGCCGGCCTGGTGGCACGCGAACCGCTGCCGGCCACCGGTGGTGCCTGAGGTGACGGCCCCGGGCGACCCGGAGCCGTCGTCCGCCGCCCCGGCGGTGACCGTGGTCGGTGAGGCTGTCGTCGATCTGGTGCAGGAGCCGGACGGCCGGTTCGTCGCCCATCCCGGTGGCAGCCCGCTCAACGTGGCCGTGGGCCTGGCCCGGCTAGGGGTACCCACCGCGTTGCTCGCCCGCTTCTCCACCAACCGCTTCGGTCGGCGGCTGCGCGCACACGCCGAGACCAACGGCGTCGACCTGCGGCACGCCGTCGACGCCGACGAGCCGGCCACCCTGGGGATCGCCACGCTGACCGGGACCGGTGTGGCCACGTACGACTTCTACGTCGACGGCACCGCCGACTGGCAGTGGCGCGCCGAGGAACTGGCCCCGGCGGTCGCCGGACGGGGCATCGTGCACACCGGCTCGCTGGCCGCGTTCCTGCACCCGGGCGCCGACCGGTTGGCCGCCGCCCTGCGGACGGCGCGCGAGCGCGGCGCGCTCGTCAGCGTCGACCCGAACATCCGGCCCGGCCTGATCGGCGGTGTCGACGCGGCCCGGAGCCGCGTCGACGCGCTGGCCCGGATCGCGCACGTGCTCAAGGCCAGCGAGGAGGACGTCGCCTGGCTCTATCCGGGCCGGACGAACGAGGACGTCCTGCGGCACTGGCGCGACCTCGGCGTGACGCTCGCCGTGATCACCCTCGGCGTCGGGGGCGCGGCTGCCGCCTCCGGCACGGGCGGATTCCGGCAGCCGGCGCCGGTCGTCGCGGTGGCCGACACCATCGGCGCCGGTGACGCCTTCACCGCCGGGCTGCTCGCCGCCCTCTCCACCGCCGGGCCCGGATGGTCCGACGACGACGTCCGGGCCGCGCTGCGGTACGGCGTCGAGGTGGCCGCCGTGACCTGCACCCGGGCCGGTGCCGATCCGCCGTACCGGCACGAGCTGGCGAGTCGCTTCCCGACGGGGTCCTGAGCCCGGCGGGCGGTGCCTCAGCGCGGCAGGTCGGTGTGCATCCGGCGCCACTGTCCCGGGGTGAGCCCGTACGCCGCGCGGAAGCGCCGGGCGAAGTGGGTGGGGTCGCCGAACCCCCAGCGGCGGGCCACCACCGCGATGGTCAGGTTCCGGCTCTGCGGCCGGAGCAGCTCCTCGGCGGCGCCCTTCAACCGCTCCCCGATGATCCACTGTTCCAGGCTGAAGTCGGCCTGGGCGCAGACCTTGTACAGGTGGCGCAGGGAGACGTTGTGTGCCATCGCGATGGTGGACGGCCGCAGGTCGGGGTCGGCCAGGTGCTGCCGGACGTACGCCCGGACGAGGGTCAGCAGCGTCCCGGCCCGGTCCACGTGAACGTGCCGCGCGGTGGCGTACGCCGCCGAGGTGAGCAGCGCCCGGGCCAGCTCGACACTGGCCGCGCCCAGCACCGGTGCCGCCGGGTCGGCGCCGAGTCGGTCCGCTCGCCCGACCACGTCGACGACGTGCCGGGTGACCAGCGGATAGAGCGGGCTGGCCGGCAGGTTGCCCAGGGCCCGCCGGATCACGTCCACCGGTAACGCGAGCCGGTCGATGGGGATCTGGAGACATCCGGCCGCACCGTCGCCGGACCAGGAGAAGTCGTACGGGGCGGAGAGGTCCATCCCCATCAGCCCGCCCGGTGCGACCAGCGCGTGACGTCCGCCCTGCTCCTGCCGACCGTCGGCGCGCCGCTGCACGGAGAGCGCCACCACCGGCGTCACGTCCTGCCGCGTCTGCCGGGGAGTGCGCAGCAGCCGGATGCCGGACGCCTCGGTGGTGAAGACCGAGACGTCACCGAGGTCCCAGACCGCCATCCGGGCGTACACGTCGCCGCTCGGATTCTCGTGGATCACGTGGCACGGCGCGGAGGCGTACGCCATCGTGGCGTGCACCGCCTCGACCCGGTCGCGGACCGGTAGCTGCGCGGTGTCCAGGACGACGGCCATCAGCTCACCTCGTCGGCTCGACCGGGCCGGCTGCCGCGACGTCGCGGGGTCGGGCGACGGTGCCCGTGCGGGCCCCGGCGCCGGCACACCGGGTGGTCCCAGGATCCCATGCCCGCGTTACGAAGGAGACAATCGCCGCCGCCCGCGGGCGGCGCGGGCGCGGGGTCCGGCGCCGATGGTCAGGCCGCGACCGGCCCGGCCCAGCCGTCGCTGCCGGGCACCAGACCGGTGTAGCGGCCCCGGTGGTAGAGCAGCGGCGATCCGGCGGCCGGGCTGTGCACCAGTTCCGGTTCGGCCAGCACGATGGCGTGGCTGCCGACCGTCACCCGGTCGATCACCCGGCACAGCAGCCAGGCGAGGGTGTCGTCGAGGATCGGTACGCCCTCGGGGCCGACCTGCCACCGGGTCGGCGCGGCGAACCGGTCGATGCCGCTGGTGGCGAACGTGCGGGCGAGTTCCTGCTGGTGGTGGGCGAGCAGGTGGACCCCGACGTGCCGGGCGGCGGCGACCGTGGGCCAACTGGACGAGCCGAGGTGGAGGCAGAACGACACGACCGGCGGCGACAACGACACCGACGTGAAGGAGGTGGCGGTGAACCCGACCGCCGGTGTCCCCGGGGCGGTCACCACCGTGACCGTGCTGGCCTGGTGCCGCAGCAGGGTCCGGATCTCATCGGTCTCGGCGTCGAGGGGCGGCTGGTCGTCGGTGGGGGGTGTCACGAGTTCCTCCCGGGGGTGCTGTGCTGCGGTGGGGGCACGCCGTCCGCCCGCCGCTCGTACGGGATCTGCTCGCCGGCCTCGACGGCGACCGGCAGCCGGTTCTCCGCCGGCGGCAGGGGGCAGGTGGCGAAGTCGGTGTACGCGCAGGGCAGGTTGGTGGCGCGGTTGAAGTCCACGGTGACCCGGCCCTGCTCGTCGGGCGGGTCGACGCTCAGGGCCCGGTTGGCGGCGTACGTGGTCACGCCGGAGGTCTCGTCGGTGAACAGCACCGACAGGCTTCCCGGGGACCAGCCGTTGAAGGCGGTCAGACGCAGCGGCACACCGTCCACGGTGAACTCGATCGTGCCGGGGGCGTCGTAGACGTGCTGGAGTCCTTCGACGGCGGCGCCGACGGTGGTCGGCCGGGGGCTGTCGAAGGGGACGAACCGTCCGGACAGGACCCAGCGGGTCGTCGGCGGGTACGTCGGGGTGCCCCGGAAGGCGGTCCGCAGTGGGTGGTCGGGGCGGCGTGGACGCAGGATGTCGTACCCGCCCCGACGGGCGATCTCCAGCACGCCGCCGTCGAATCCGACGGTGACGCCGCCGCGCTCCGGGATCGGGCCGAACTCGTGGCGACCGGTCACCGGCTCTCCGTCGACGAGGAGTTCCTCACCGTCGGAGAGGTCGACCACCACGCCGTCCGCACCGGTGTGCCACCGTCCGGGCAGGTCGGCGACGCGCTCGGGGCGGTCGGTGAGCCAGTGCAGCCCGGTCACGGCGAGGAAGCCGTGCGGGGCGGCCAGGGTCTCCTCGTGGCGGCGGTGCCACTCCCGCCATTCGAGGGTGAAGGCGTCGACCTGCGCCTCGGCGGCCTCGGGCACGTCGGGGGTCGCCGCCGGAAGCGGGTGGGGCCGGGTCATGTCGGGTTCCCTCCGTCGGGGATGGATTCGGCCGGCGTCGGCCCGACCGCCTCGGGCGACCGGGTACGCGGGAGGTGCCGGGTCGCCGGGCGCGGCTGCCCGATCGGCGCCAGGACGGTAGCGCGGGGTGTCCACACCGTCACCCTGCCAGTGACCGCGTTCACAGGCCACTCCCCTCACGTCGATCCTCCGTCGGCAACCACCCGAGACCCGGCGGAGGCCCAGGTGGACGGCGTCCCACCCGGGCGCGACGCCTGCCTTCGGGAGCCACCCTCCCGGCCCGCCCGAGATATACCCTACTCATCCGGTTGGTTATATGGGTATTGTGAGCCGACCCACCGGACGAGGCAAGGAGGTGGCATGTCGACGAGCGCCGCGCGACTCGCGCCGGGGCTGCACACGGCACCCGCACCCGTCTCGATGCGCCAGGTGGGGCGCGCCTTCACCGGCCGTCGCGGCACGCACCGGGTGCTGGACGACGTCACCCTGCGGATCGAGGCCGGTGAGGTGGTCGCGCTGCTCGGCGCCTCCGGGTGCGGCAAGTCGACACTGCTGCGCCTCGTCGGCGGACTGGACCGGCCGAGTGCCGGGGAGATCACCGTGGACGGTCGAGCGGTGCGCGGGGTGGCGGCCCGCACCGCGATGGTCTTCCAGGACCCGCGCCTGCTGCCGTGGCGGACGCTGGCCGGCAACGTGGCCTTCGGTCTCGCACCCGGCCATGACCGGACGACCGCCCGCGCCGACGTCCGGGCCTGGCTGGAACTGGTGGGGCTGGGCGACTTCACCGAACACCGCCCCCGGCAGGTCTCCGGCGGGATGGCCCAGCGCACCGCGCTCGCCCGGGCACTCGCCCGGCGACCCGGCGTCCTGCTGCTCGACGAGCCGTTCGCCGCCCTCGACGCGCTCACCCGGTTGCGCATGCAGGACCTGGTCGGCCAGGTCCAACGCGCCGCCGGCAGCACGGTGCTGCTGGTCACCCACGACGTCGACGAGGCGCTGCGGCTGGCCGACCGGATCGTCGTGCTCGGCCCCGCCGGTCCGGCCGGACGGGGATCGACCGTCCAGCACGTCACCGCCGTACCCGGGGTGCGGCCCCGCGACCTCGGCTCGCCGGCCTCGGCCGCCCTGCGCACCGACCTACTCGACCGTCTCGGCGTCGCCCCCGAAGGAAGCAGGAGTTCATGAGGAAGACAGTCGCCGTCGTGCTGGCCGCCGCCCTGCTGCTCACCGGCTGTGTCGCCGGGGAGGACAGCGGCGGCTCGGCGGCCGACGGCACGACCCGGTTGCGTCTGGACTACGCGTACTGGAACCCGGCGAGCCTGGTGCTGCGCGAGCAGCGCTGGTTGGAGGAGGAGTTGGCCGACGAGGGCGTGTCGGTGAGCTGGTTGCAGTCCGCCGGCAGCAACAAGGCCAACGAGAACCTGCGCGCCGGCGCGCTCGACGTCGGCTCGACCGCCGGTGTCGCCGCCCTGGTGGCCCGGGCCAACGGTTCGCCGATCAAGACCGTCGGCGTGTTCAGCCAGCCCGAATGGGCCGCGGTCGTGGTCGCCAAGGGTTCCCCGATCACCTCGGTCGCACAGCTCAAGGGACGCAGGGTCGCCGCGACGAAGGGCACCGACCCGTACTTCTTCCTGTTGCAGGCGCTCGACGAGGCCGGGCTGACGCCAGGCGACGTCACCGTGGTCAACCTCCAGCACGCCGACGGCAAGACCGCGCTGGAGCGCGGCGACGTGGACGCCTGGGCCGGCCTCGACCCGCACATGGCGCAGACCCAGGTCGACGCCGGTTCCACCCTGCTCTACCGCAACGTCGCCTTCAACACCTACGGCGTGCTCAACGCCCGCGAGGAGTTCGTCTCCACCCACCCCGAGCTGGTGCAGCGGGTGGTGAACGCCTACGAGCGGGCTCGCCAGTGGATCGTCGCGCACCCGGACCAGGCGGTGGAGCTGCTGGCCCGCGAGTCGCAGGTCTCCCCCGCCGTCGCCCGGGTGGTGCTCGCCGAACGGACCCGGTTCGACGTCGACCCGGTGCCGGGGGCGGCGCAACGGCAGGTCTTCGAACGGGTGCTGCCCATCCTGGTCGCCGACGGCAACGTCCGCACCGACGCCGAGGCCCGCGCGGCACTGGACAGCATCTTCGAGCCCCGCTTCGCCCAGGCGCGGGCGCAGCCGTGAGCGCGGGCAGTCCGGTGGC
>NZ_SISL01000148.1:0-12758 GCF_004307965.1 Verrucosispora sp. SN26_14.1
TCGGTGCTCACCGCCGCGCACGCGGCCTTCGGCGCCGCAGCCGCCGGTGCCCGGCTGGACTACCTGGTGCTCGCCGATCCCGATCTGGCGCCCGGCCCGGTCGAAGGTCCGGCCCGGCTGCTCGTCGCGGCCTGGGTGGGCGAGACCCGGCTGATCGACAACGCTCCGGTCCGGCTCGCCCCGACCTCCTGACCCCGCAGCTCGCGAAAGGCGTTCCCGATGTACCGCACCATGCTCAAGTCGAAGATCCACCGGGCCACCGTCACCCAGGCGGACCTGCACTACGTCGGTTCGGTGACCGTCGACGAGGATCTGCTCGACGCCGCCGACCTGCTACCCGGCGAGCAGGTGGCGATCGTGGACATCACCAACGGCGCCCGGCTGGAGACGTACGTGATCCCGGGGCGGCGAGGCAGCGGCGTGATCGGCATCAACGGCGCCGCCGCCCACCTGGTGCACCCGGGCGACCTGGTGATCCTGATCTCGTACGGGCAGATGGACGACGCCGAGGCGCGGTCGTACCACCCTCGGGTGGTGCACGTCGACGCCGAGAACCGGATCGTCGAGCTGGACGCCGACCCGGCGACCGCCGCGCCCGGCACCGCCGGCGCCCCCATCCCCAACCCGCTCACGGTGTAAGGAAGGGCCCCCTGCTAACGCCTCGTGTATAGGAAGGGTCCCCTCCTTACACACATGCCCGGGAATCCGGTCTGTCACCGGAAGGTCATTTTTGGTTACCCTGGGGGCGCCGTCGGGAGACGGTCGCTGGCTGGGGGAGGCGGCGTCATGCAGCGTGCGACGAGAAGCCTGGTCGCGGCCTTCGCCGTGGCGGCCCTGCTGGTGGGCTGCAGCGGGTCCGGTGGGCTCGACGGTGACCTGATCGACGACTGGGGGGCTCTGCCGCCACCCGGTCCGTTCACCCCGGCCGCCCAGGTCTGCCACGAGCCCGAGTTCACCCCCACCGTCTCGCTGGCCGCGTACGCGCCGGTGGACTGCGCGCAGCCGCACCGGGTGGAGACGGTGCACGTCGGTGCGTTGCCGGCCGACCGTGCCGCACCGCCCGCCGTGGGTTCCGCCGAACTGCGGACCGCCTTCGCCGAGTGCGACAACCGGGCCAATGGCTTCGTCGGTGACAACTGGCGGGCCGGCCGGCTGCGGCTGGCCGTGGCGGTGCCCTCCGAGCCGGGCTGGGCCGCCGGTTCGCGGTGGTACCGCTGCGACCTGATGGAGGTGACCACGGCCGAGGCGGCGGCCACGGTGGTGCTGCGTACCGGTTCGCTGCGGGACGCGCTCCGGGCACCGTCGCCGGTGCGGTTGGGTTGCCAGCAGACGCGTACCGACCGGAACAGGATGGTGCAGACCCTGGTCGCGGTGGACTGCGCCACGCGCCACGACGCCGAGTTCGTCGGGGTGTGGCAGTCGCCCGAGCGGGCGTACCCGACGCGCAGCGCCCAGTGGGCGCCGTTCTACGAGGGTTGCCGTGCGGTGATCGCGCGCTACGCGGGCGTACCGAACGACACGGACCTGGTCTTCCGCAGCGACCTGGTGGTCCGGCCGCCGGGGGCCGGCCGGTGGCGGGCCGGGGACCGGGGGGTCCGCTGCTACCTGTGGCTCGGTGACCGCAAGGTGACCGGCTCGCTCAAGGGTGCCGGTCCGGCCGGCCTGCCGGTCCGGACGAAGTAGCAAGAACCACTCGTCCGGCCCCCGCCGTCCGAGCCGAGACGCATTCGGGTTGACTGGTGGCATGGAGCTCCCGACCGTCGGCCTGCCCACGTTGCCGAGCCTGCTGGCCGCCCCGGCGCCCGGCTGGGTGGAGACCACCGACGTGATCGTGGTCGGCTCCGGGGTGGCCGGGCTGACCGCCGCGCTGCACCTGCGCCGGGCCGGACTGCACGTCACGGTGGTCACCAAGGTCAACATCGACGAGGGGTCGACCCGCTGGGCCCAGGGCGGCATCGCGGCGGTCCTCGACCCGGCGGACACCCCGGCGATGCACGCCTCGGACACCGAGATCGCCGGCGTCGGCCTCTGCGACCCGGCGGCGGTGCGGGTACTGGTCGAGGAGGGACCGACCCGACTGCGCGAGCTGATGCGGATCGGTGCCGAGTTCGACCGCCACCCGGACGGCTCGCTGATGCTCACCCGCGAGGGCGGACACCGCGCCGACCGCATCGTGCACGCCGGCGGCGACGCGACCGGCGCCGAGGTCCAACGCGCCCTGCACGAGTCGGTACGCCGCGACCCGTGGATCCGGCTCGTCGAGCACGCGCTGGTGCTGGACCTGCTCCGCGCCCCCGGCGACGGCCCGGACGGGCTGGGCCGGGCGTGCGGCATCACCCTGCACGTGCTCGGCGAGGGCAGCGAGGACGGGGTCGGCGCCATCCTCGGACGCGCCGTGGTGCTGGCCACCGGCGGGATGGGGCAGATCTTCGCGGCGACCACCAATCCCGCCGTCTCCACCGGCGACGGCGTGGCGCTCGCGATGCGGGCCGGCGCGGCAGTCACCGACGTGGAGTTCGTGCAGTTCCACCCGACCGCGCTGATCGTGCCGCCGGCCGCCCGGGTACCCGGTGCCGGGCACGCCCAGCAGCCGCTGGTCTCCGAGGCGCTGCGGGGTGAGGGCGCGTACCTGGTGGACGCCGACGGCAAGCGGTTCATGCTCGGCCAGCACGACCTCGCCGAGCTGGCGCCCCGGGACGTGGTGGCCAAGGGCATCCACCGGGTCCTGCTGGACACCGGCGCGGACCACGTCCACCTCGACGCCCGACACCTCGGCGGCGACTTCCTGGCCCGACGCTTCCCCACCATCGTCGCCTCGTGCCTGGCCATCGGCGTCGACCCGGGAGCCGACCTGATCCCGGTCGCGCCGGCCGCCCACTACGCCTCCGGCGGCGTACGCACCGACCTGCGCGGCCGGACCTCCATCCCCGGCCTGTACGCCTGCGGCGAGGTCGCCTGCACCGGCGTGCACGGCGCCAACCGGCTGGCCAGCAACTCGCTGCTGGAGGGGCTGGTCTTCTCCCGGCGGATCGCCGACGACATCGCGTCCGGCCTGCCCGAGCAGGCCCGCCCGGCGGAGACCGGAGCGTGGCGCGGCGGCACCGGCTGGGTGGCGCCGGCAGCGGCGACCCCGAGGCTGCAACAGGCGATGACCCGGGGCGCCGGTGTGCTCCGCTCCGCCGGCACGCTCGCCGCGACCGCCGCCGAACTGGTCGACCTGGGCGCCGGCCGGGGCACCCCGCGTACCGCCGACTGGGAGGCGACCAACCTGCTCACGGTGGCCGCCACGCTGGTCGCCGCCGCGTACGCGCGGCAGGAGACCCGTGGCTGCCACTGGCGGGAGGACCACGGGGCGGCCGACGAGCGATGGCAGGGGCACCTGGTCGGCGCGATAGGCGCGCAGGGCCGGTTGACGACCCGGTGGGAGGAGAGCTGATGGCGGACACGGCACGGATGCTGCACGAGAACGGGCTCGACCCGGCGGAGGTGCGCCGGATCGTGGAGACGGCGCTGGTCGAGGACCTCGGTCCGGACCTGCTCGACGTCACCAGCGTCGCCACCATCCCGGCCACCCAGACCGACACCGCCGACCTGGTGGCCCGGGCCGACGGGGTGGTCGCCGGGCTGGCCGTCGCCGCCGCCGTGTTCGAGCTGGCCGGCGAGGTGACCGGGACGGGACGTACCGTCGAGGTGTCGCTGGTGGCCCGCGACGGCGAGCGGGTGGCGCGGGGCGACGTGCTCGCCACGGTCACCGGCCCCACCCGGGTGCTGCTCACGGCCGAGCGGACCGCGCTGAACCTGCTCTGCCGGATGTCCGGCGTCGCCACCCACACCCGGGCCTGGGCGGACGCCCTGGCCGGCAGCAAGGCGATGGTCCTGGACACCCGCAAGACCACGCCCGGCCTACGCGCCCTGGAGAAGTACGCGGTCCGCGCCGGTGGCGGCACGAACAAGCGGATGGGCCTGCACGACGTCGCCATGGTCAAGGACAACCACAAGTTCGCCGCCGGTGGTGTCGCCGCCGCCTACCGCCGGGTCCGGGAGGCGTTTCCGGACGTACCGGTGCAGGTGGAGGTGGACACTCTCGACGAGGCGGTGGAGGCGGTGGAGGCCGGCGCGGTCTTCCTGCTCCTGGACAACATGCCTCCGGCGACACTGCGCACGGTGGTGGCGGCGGTGGGCGACCGGGCCGAGTTGGAGGCGACCGGCGGACTCACCCTCGCCGACGCCGCCGAGGTGGGCGCCACCGGCGTCGACTTCCTCTCCGTCGGTGCGCTCACCCACTCCTCGCCGATCCTGGACATCGCCCTGGACCTGCGTACGGACTGAACCCGTCTAGGCTTCGTGCGTGCTGCTCTGCATCGACATCGGGAACACCAACACCGTCCTGGCGACCTTCGACGGTGACAAGCTGGTGCACAACTGGCGGATCAAGACCGACGCCCGATCCACCGCCGACGAGCTGGGCCTGATGTTCCGGGGTCTACTTGCCGGGGACGCGGTCGAGATCACCGGGGTGGCCGCCTGTTCGACCGTCCCGGCCGCCCTGCGCTCGCTGCGGACCATGCTGACCCGCTACTACGCCGACCTGCCGAGCGTCATCGTCGAGCCGGGTGTCCGCACCGGCGTACAGCTCGCCATCGACAACCCCAAGGAGGTCGGGGCCGACCGGGTGGTGAACACGCTGGCGGCCCACAGCCTCTACGGCGGACCGTCGATCGTGGTCGACTTCGGCACCACCACCAACTTCGACGTGATCAGCGGTCGAGGAGAGTTCCTCGGTGGCGCGTTCGCGCCCGGCATCGAGATCTCCTTCGACGCGCTCGCCGCCCGCGCCGCCCAGTTGCGCAAGGTCGAGGCGACCAGACCCCGGTCGGTGATCGGCAAGAACACCGTCGAGTGCCTCCAGGCCGGGCTGTACTTCGGCTTCGCCGGCCAGGTGGACCGGATCGTCGAGCGGATGGCCGCCGAGCTGGGCGAGCTCAAGGCGGTCATCGCCACCGGTGGACTGGCGCCGCTGGTGCTCAACGAGTGCCGGACGATCACTCATCACGAGCCGATGATCACGTTGATCGGGTTGCGCATGGTGTATGAGCGGAACGTCTGACGCTTTTGGGTTCTGTTCTTCTTGCTGGTGGGGTTTCCGGGCCGCCCGACCGGCTCCGGGCGGTCAGGCTTGATCCCTGCGCCGGTCGGGCGGCCCGGAAACCCTCGGGGCCGGCGTCATCCGTTCCGGTGGGGTGGTCGGCTGGGGTGGGGGCGGTGCGTCCGTTCGTTGGGGTGGGTAGGCGCGTGGCGTCAGGCGTGGACTCGGACGGGCGTCAGCGTCGAGCTGGGGCTCGGGGTGGGTGGGTCAGGGTTTGTGGGTGCGGGCGGTGAGGGTGCGGTAGGGGAGGGTTATGAGGCCCCGGGCGGTCAGGGCGGGGTGGGTGTCGCGGAGGTGGCGGACCCGGTGGTCGACCTCGGCCTGGCGGGCGGGGGCGGCGGTCAGGTAGTGGGAGCGGGTCCGGACCAGGCCCCGTAGGTCGTCGCGGGTCAGCGTGGTGGTGTGGGGGAACTCGGCCCACTCGGGTGGGGCGAAGACGTCGCCGAAGTCGGTGACGGTCTGGCGCAGGTGGTCGACGGTGTCCCCGATCTCGGCGATCCGGCTCAGCTCGGTCACCCAGTCGACGCGCTCGTCCCGGAGGTTCCAGATCGGGGCGAAGACGCCGCCGGGGCGCAGCACCCGGGCGATCTCGGCGTGCGCCGTCTCCCGGTCGAACCAGTGGTACGCCTGACCGGCGAGGACGGCGTCGGCGTACCCGTCGGGTAGCGGCATGGACTCCGCGGCACCGGCCTCCGCGCGTACCCCCGGGGTGGTGGCGACCAGGTGGGCGCGCATCTCGGGGTCGGGTTCCACGGCGATCACCTCGTGTCCCAGGGCGAGCAGGCCACGCGTGAGGATGCCGGTGCCGGCCGCCAGGTCGACCACCCGGGCGGGCCGGGTCAGTCCGTCCAGCGCCCAGCGCAGTGCCGCCTCCGGGTAGCGGGGCCGGTAGCGGTCGTAGTCGGCCGCCGCCGGACCGAACGAGCGGGCCTCGGTGGGATGCGTCATGACCGGCAGGCTATCCGCCGACGGCCGCCGGAGGGCTTGAGTACGCTCGGGCCTGACCTCGCCCGAAATCTCCCACTGAGGAAGCGTGCCGTGACCCAGCAGAGCCCCGTGCCAGTCGACCCCGCCGACGACCTTCCCGAGCAGATGAAGGTCCGCCGGGAGAAGCGGGACCGGATGCTCGCCGACGGCGTCGAGCCGTACCCGGTCAGCTTCCTGCGGACCAGCACCCTGGCCCAGGTGCGGGAACGCTACGCCGACCTGCCGACGGACACCGCGACGGGCGACCAGGTGTCGGTGACCGGCCGGGTGATCTTCGTACGGAACACCGGCAAGCTCTGTTTCGCCACGCTGCGCGACGGCGACGGCACCGAGCTCCAGGCGATGCTCTCGCTGGACCGGGTCGGCCCCGAGCGGCTGGAGGACTGGAAGCGGCTGGTCGACCTCGGTGACCTCGTCGGGGTCACCGGCGAGGTGATCAGCAGCCGCCGGGGCGAGTTGTCGGTGCTGGCGCAGGAGTGGGTGACCACCGCGAAGGCGCTGCGCCCGCTGCCGGTGGCGCACAAGCCGCTGAGCGAGGAGGCCCGGGTCCGGCAGCGCTACGTCGACCTGATCGTGCGCCCGCAGGCCCGCCAGATGGTACGCACGCGGGCAACGGCGGTCCGTAGTCTTCGCGATTCCCTGCACGACACGGGTTTCCTCGAGGTGGAGACCCCGATGTTGCAGTTGCTGCACGGTGGCGCGACGGCCCGTCCTTTCGTGACCCACAGCAATGCACTCGACACCGACCTGTATCTGCGAATCGCACCGGAACTGTTTCTCAAGCGCGCCGTGGTCGGCGGTGTCGAGCGAGTCTTCGAGATCAACCGTAACTTCCGTAATGAGGGCATCGACTCCTCGCACTCGCCGGAGTTCGCGATGCTGGAGGTGTACGAGGCGTACGGCGACTACAACACGATGGCCGAACTGACCCGCAATCTCGTGCAACAGGCGGCGATGGCGGTCGCCGGGTCGACGGTGGTCACTCACGCCGACGGTCAGGAGTTCGACCTCGGCGGTGAGTGGCGTTCGGTGAGCTTGTTCGGCGTGCTTTCCGAGGCACTCGGTGACGAGGTCACGGTCCGCACCGAGCACCGCCGCCTGGTCGAGTACGCGGACAAGGTGGGCCTCACCGTCGACCCCAGGTGGGGGTCGGGCAAGCTGGTCGAGGAACTGTTCGAGGAGTTGGTCGTGCCCGGCCTGGTGGCACCCACCTTCGTGCGGGACTACCCGGAGGAGACCAGCCCGCTGACGCGTGGGCACCGCGAGGAGCCGGGGCTGGCCGAGAAGTGGGACCTGTACGTGCGCGGGGTCGAACTGGCCACCGCGTACTCGGAGCTGGTCGACCCGGTGGTGCAGCGGGAACGGCTGGTCGCGCAGGCGCAGCTGGGTGCCCGTGGCGACGACGAGGCGATGCGGCTCGACGAGGACTTTCTCCGGGCGATGGAGTACGGAATGCCGCCGGCGGGTGGCATGGGAATGGGAATCGACCGGCTCCTGATGGCGCTGACCGGTCTTGGAATTCGGGAAACCATCCTGTTCCCCTTGGTTCGCCCCGAGTAGTCGACACGGAACTTTCCGCCGCGTTACCGGATCCCATTGACGTAACAAGCATCTGACGAGCTATTGTGCTCTGGTAACTGGCAGGTGCACCGAACCCTGCGCGAAAGGAATGTGGGACGTGGCCAAGCAGATCATTCAGAGGCTGGTCGATGACCTGGACGGCGGGGACGCGGACGAGACTGTCAAGTTCGCGCTCGACGGCGTCCAGTACGAGATCGACCTGTCGGGTTCGAACGCCGAGAAATTGCGTGAGGCATTCGCGCCGTACATCGCCGGTGGGTCGAAGGTGGGACGCGGCGGTGTGGTCGTCGGTGGGCGTGCCGCCCGGGGCCGGGGCGGCGCCACGGCGGACCGCGAGCAGAACAAGGCCATCCGCGCCTGGGCCCGCAAGGCCGGCAAGGAGATCTCGGACCGGGGCCGGATCCCCCAGGAGATCGTCGACGAGTACCACTCCAAGGCCGGTCACTGAGACCAGGCCGTCCGCCACGCCGGTTCGGAGCGCCTCTCCGGGCCGGCGCGGTCGTCCGGCCGTACGGGGCGCGCCGCCCGTTGTCCACAGCCGGTGGACGGTTTGTCCACAGCCTGTGGACAACGGGCGAGGGGTGACCGTCCGGTGTCGGGAGGGCTCCGTGCGGTGCTTCCGGCGGCCCCCGGCTCGTGCTCGAATTTCGCTCTGCGCGTACACGCACCATGCCCGGAACACCCGTTGAGCGTGGAGGGTTGTGCAAAACGACGCGTACCGGGCCATCGTCGGAGACACACGAGGTCAGCCGAGTCGGTCCGCGGCGATAGAGTAAAGAGGCGCGGACGCCCGTCCCGGGCGCTTGCGTATCCGGCCCCGCCGAGAGTCTTGACCACCAAGATCGAGTGCGCACGGCACGTGAGGAGCACGAGGGCATGTTCGAGCGGTTCACCGACCGAGCGCGACGGGTTGTCGTCCTGGCCCAAGAAGAGGCCCGGATGCTCAACCACAACTACATCGGTACGGAACACATCCTGTTGGGCCTGATCCACGAGGGCGAGGGCGTCGCGGCGAAGGCCCTGGAGAGCCTGGGGATCTCGCTGGAGGGCGTCCGCCAGCAGGTGGAGGAGATCATCGGCCAGGGCCAGCAGGCGCCGAGCGGGCACATCCCGTTCACGCCGCGGGCCAAGAAGGTGTTGGAGCTGTCGCTGCGCGAGGCTCTGCAACTCGGCCACAACTACATCGGCACGGAGCACATCCTGCTCGGTCTCATCCGCGAGGGCGAGGGCGTGGCCGCGCAGGTGCTGGTGAAGCTGGGCGCCGACCTGAACCGGGTCCGCCAGCAGGTGATCCAGCTGCTCTCCGGCTACCAGGGCAAGGAGCCGGCCGCCGCCGGCACCGCCCCGGGCGAGGCGGCCCCGTCGACCAGCCTGGTGCTCGACCAGTTCGGGCGGAACCTGACCCAGGCGGCCCGGGAGGGCAAGCTCGACCCGGTGATCGGGCGCGAGAAGGAGATCGAGCGGGTGATGCAGGTGCTCTCCCGCCGGACCAAGAACAACCCGGTCCTGATTGGTGAGCCCGGCGTCGGCAAGACCGCCGTGGTGGAGGGCCTGTCCCAGAAGATCATCAAGGGCGAGGTGCCCGAGACGCTGAAGGACAAGCAGCTCTACACGCTCGACCTGGGTGCGCTGGTGGCGGGCTCCCGCTACCGGGGTGACTTCGAGGAGCGCCTGAAGAAGGTGCTCAAGGAGATCCGCACCCGGGGCGACATCATCCTGTTCATCGACGAGATCCACACCCTGGTCGGTGCGGGCGCCGCCGAGGGCGCGATCGACGCGGCGAGCATCCTCAAGCCGATGCTGGCCCGTGGTGAGCTGCAGACCATCGGCGCGACGACGCTGGACGAGTACCGCAAGCACCTGGAGAAGGACGCCGCGTTGGAGCGTCGTTTCCAGCCGATCCAGGTGGGTGAGCCCTCGCTGGCCCACACCATCGAGATTCTCAAGGGCCTGCGGGACCGGTACGAGGCGCACCACCGGGTGAGCATCACGGACGCGGCGCTGGTGGCGGCGGCGACGCTGGCCGACCGGTACATCTCCGACCGGTTCCTGCCGGACAAGGCGATCGACCTGATCGACGAGGCCGGGGCCCGGATGCGGATCCGCCGGATGACCGCGCCGCCGGACCTGCGTGACTTCGACGAGCGGATCGCCCAGGTGCGCCGGGACAAGGAGTCCGCGATCGACGCGCAGGACTTCGAGCGCGCCGCTCAGCTGCGCGACAAGGAGAAGCAGCTGCTGGGCCAGAAGGCGCAGCGGGAGAAGGAGTGGAAGGCCGGCGACCTCGACGTCGTCAGTGAGGTCGACGACGAGCAGATCGCCGAGGTGCTGGGCAACTGGACGGGCATCCCGGTCTACAAGCTGACCGAGGAGGAGACCTCGCGCCTGCTGCGCATGGAGGACGAGCTTCACAAGCGCGTCATCGGGCAGGAGGACGCCGTCAAGGCGGTCTCGAAGGCGATCCGGCGTACCCGCGCCGGCCTGAAGGACCCGAAGCGTCCGTCGGGCTCGTTCATCTTCGCCGGCCCGTCGGGTGTCGGTAAGACCGAGCTGTCCAAGGCGCTCGCCGAGTTCCTGTTCGGCAGCGAGGACGCCCTGATCCAGCTGGACATGTCCGAGTTCCACGACCGGTACACCGTGTCGCGGCTCGTCGGTGCGCCTCCCGGCTACGTCGGCTACGACGAGGGCGGGCAGCTGACCGAGAAGGTGCGGCGTCGGCCGTTCTCGGTGGTCCTCTTCGACGAGATCGAGAAGGCCCACCCGGACGTGTTCAACACGCTGCTCCAGATCCTGGAGGACGGTCGGCTCACCGACGGTCAGGGCCGGATCGTGGACTTCAAGAACACGGTCATCATCCTGACCACCAACCTCGGTACGAGGGACGTGGCCAAGGCGGTCTCGCTCGGCTTCCAGCAGTCGGAGGACTCCGAGTCCAACTACGACCGCATGAAGCAGAAGGTCAACGACGAACTCAAGCAGCACTTCCGGCCCGAGTTCCTCAACCGCATCGACGACACCATCGTCTTCCACCAGCTGCGTCAGAACGAGATCCTCCAGATCGTGGACATCATGATCGCCCGGATCGAGACCCAGCTGCGCAACAAGGACATGGGTCTCGAGTTGACCGACAACGCCAAGAAGTACCTGGCGCTGAAGGGCTTCGACCCGGTCCTCGGCGCTCGGCCGCTGCGTCGCACGATCCAGCGCGACATCGAGGACAACCTGTCCGAGCGGATCCTGTTCAACGAGCTGACCCCCGGTCAGATCGTGGTGGTCGACTGCGAGGGCGACCCGAACGACATCGACAAGTCCAAGCTCGTCTTCAAGGGCTCCGACCGGCCGGTCACCGTGCCGGACGCGGTCCCGGCCGACCTCGGCGGCAGCACCGCCGCGGCAGGCGCAGACGAGTAGGTAGTCGGCTGGTTCGACCAGCGGCGGCCCGGTGGCACCTGCCACCGGGCCGCCGTCGTGTGTCGCCGCTTCGGTGCGGATCCTCGAACCGGACAGTCGGATGCTTCAGCGCACCCGGTTACATTCCGCTCAGCGAGGGCGCCGGAAGGACCCTGTCACCCGGCCGCCGGGCATGGGTCGGCGCCCCGAGCGGTTGCACCGGGGGTGGCCGTGGTGGCTCTGGTGGCCAGGTAGTCGCGGCGCACCGCAGAGCGGGATCGGCGTACGCCCGGTAAGCCCGGAATGTGTGGCCTATCCGAGCCGTTGCACCCATGGCGGGGCACCCCACCGTTCGTGGTGTCACCTGCTTCTTCCCTCCGACGCGGCATCCACCCTCTCCGCAGTCCCGGGTGTCGTGTCGATCCCCCGAGCTGGAGGAATGACCATGACGACATTGATGCGTAAGGCCGCGCTGACCGCCGCCGGTGCCGTCTGTGCCGGTGGGATGATCAGCGGTCCGATGGCCGCGGTGGGGGCGACGAACAGCACCGACGCCCTGGCCACCGTGACGGAGCGCGGCCACGGCAAGGGCGAGCGGCAGCTGAAGGTCCGCTACCAGGCCCAGCCGAACTTCTACTACTGCGGTCCGGCCGCGGTGCGGAACGCCCTCAGCGTGATGGACAAGGACGTCTCGCAGGACGACCTGGCCCGCGAGATGGGCACCACCGAGCGGGGCACCGACTCGGCGTTCGTGATCACCAAGGCGTTGAACAACAAGGCCGGTAAGGACGTCTACCGCACCGTGGAGATCCCCGGCCAGGTCGCCGACGAGGCCGAGACCGAGCGGTTGCGCGAGGACATCGTCCGTACCGTCGACGACGACCGGAGCGTGGTGGCCAACGTCTTCGGCACCGCAGTCGACCTCGGCGGAGGCAGCCACTCGTTCGAGTCCGGTCACTACATCTCGGTGACCGGTTATCGGGACGGCGGCAGCCAGGTGAAGATCGCCGACTCGGCGGATCCCGCCAAGGCCGAGTACTGGATGGACACCGAAGTGCTGGCGGACTGGATCGCCAGCCGCGGCTACTCCGCCTGACCGAGCGACACCGACCGGGCCGGCATACCGGGACGGATCAGTGCCACACCAGGCAGAACTCTGCGGGCCGGCTCCTTACCCGGGAGCCGGCCCGCTACTGCGATCAGATCGGGACCGGGGCCGGTGGACCGTCGCCGACCAGGCGGAACGCGCTCTCGCCGACCGGCTCGACCAGACCGTCGGTCACCAGACCGGCCAGTGCCCGCGCCCGCTGCACGTCGTCCGACCAGACCTGGTCCAGGCGTTGGTGCGGCACCGGGCCGGTCGCCTCGCGCAGCACCCCGAGCAGGAGGCCGCGTACCTGGCGGTCGGTGCCGGCGTACCGCTGCGGACGGCGCGTCGGGCCGTCCGGGGCGACCTGGCCGGACGCCCGCCACGCACAGGTCGCCTCGACCGGGCAGACACCGCAGCGAGGCGAGCGGGCGGTGCAGACCACCGCGCCCAGCTCCATGAAGGCGGCGCTGGCCAGGGCGGCGGCCGCCGGTTCGATCGGCAGCAGTTCCTCGGTGGCGACCAGGTCCGCCGGTCGGGTCGCCGGGCCGGCGTCCGGCTCCCCGG
>NZ_SISL01000149.1:0-12753 GCF_004307965.1 Verrucosispora sp. SN26_14.1
TGGGCTCGGAGATGTGTATAGGTGACAGGCGCTGCCGCCGGTGCGCCGACGGGTCGCCCTGCGGCTCTCCGGGCTCCACCAACGCGCGTCCGATAAGGTGGCCCACCCGGCGAGGTCTCGCTGAGGAACCGGGCACGCGGATGTCGGCCCGCACCGGTACGGTGAGCGCCGACATCCGGGAGCGGGGAGCGGACAAGGCGTGGACCGTACCTTCCAGGTGGACCTGCGTGGCGTGGTCGACCTGCTCAGTCATCACCTCTACGGCAGCCCACGGGTCTACGTCCGCGAGCTGATGCAGAACGCGGTGGACGCGATCACCGCACGTCGGGCCGCCGAGCCGGACGCACCGGCCCTGGTCCGGATCGAGCCGCCCGAGCTGACCGGCGACGGCACCCTGCGGGTGCACGACACCGGCATCGGGCTGACCGAGGAGCAGGTGCACGAGCTGCTGGCCACCATCGGCCGCAGCTCGAAGCGGGACGAGCTGGGTTTCTCCCGCCACGAGTTCCTCGGCCAGTTCGGCATCGGGCTGCTCTCCTGCTTCCTCGTCGCCGACGAGATCCGGGTGGTCACCCGCAACGGCGACCACCCCACCGTGCTCTGGACCGGCTACGCCGACGGCCGCTACGCGGTGCGCCTGGCCCCGCCGCAGGAGGCACGTGCCGAGGTCGGCACCACGGTCACCCTGGTGCCGCGCCACGACGCCGACCAGTGGTACGCCACCTCCACCGTCACCGAGCTGGCCCGCCTCTACGGCAGCCTGCTGCCGGTGACCGTCCGGGTCGGCAGCGTGGTCACCACCACCGGGGAACCGCCCTGGCCGACCAGCCCGGGTGCGACCGTGGACCGCGCCGCCCTGATCGCGTACGCCCGCGAGACGCTCGGCGTCGACCCGTTCGACGTGGTGCCGCTGCGGGCGCCGGAGGCCGGGCTGACCGGAGTGGCGTTCATCCTGCCCACGGCCGTGAATCCGGCCGCCCGGGCCGGTCACCGGGTCTACCTCAAGCGGATGCTGCTGACCGAGCACGCCGACGGCCTGCTGCCGGACTGGGCCTTCTTCGCGCACTGCGTGATCGACACCAGCGAGCTGCGGCCCACCGCCAGCCGCGAGGCGCTCTACGAGGACTCCCTGCTCACCAGCACGCGCGAGTCGCTCGGCGCGCAGATCCGTGGCTGGCTGGTCCGGCTCGCCAAGCACCAGCCGCACCGGCTGGCCGAGTTCCTCCAGGTGCACCACCTCGGGGTGAAGGCGCTCGCCCTGCACGACGACGAGATGCTCAACCTGGTCGACCAGTGGTGGCCGATGGACACCAACGTCGGCACGCTCACCCTGGCCGAGTTCCGGCAGCGCTACGGCCTGGTCCGGTACGCCGCCAGCCTGGACGAGTTCCGCCAGCTCGCGGCCGTCGCCGCCGCGCAGGACCTGGCCGTGGTGAACGGCGGCTACACGTACGACAGCGAGCTGATCGAGCGACTGCCCACGGTGGACCGTACGGTCCTCATCGAACGGCTCGAACCGAGTGACCTGACCACCCGGTTCGACGCCCTCGAACCGCACGTCGAGTTGGCGCTGCGGCCGTTCCTCACCGCCGCCGGCCGGGCCCTGGAACGGCTCGGCTGCGAGGTGCTGATCCGGGCCTACGATCCGGCCTCGCTCCCGGCGCTCTACCTGCTCAGCCGCTCGGCCGCGTTCACCGACCAGCTCGCCGCAAGCCGCGACAAGGCGGACGAGCTGTGGGGCGGCGTACTCGACGCGTTGGCCGCCTCCGCCCCGGCGGACCGCCCGCAGCTCGTGCTCAACCACCGCAACCCGCTGGTGCGTCGGATCACCGCGCTGGGTGACCCGGAGCTGGTCGGGCTCGCCGTCGAGGCGCTCTACGGGCAGGCGTTGCTGCTCGGGCACCACCCCATCCGCGCGGCGGACGCCGCCCTGCTCAACAGTTCTTTCCTCGGCCTGCTGGGTCGGGCCGTCCCTGGACAGGAGTGAGACGTCGTGGCTGACGAGGACCTGTGGCGGATGCTGCGCCAGACCGGCGAGATGCCGTACGGCATCGGGCAGATCGCCGCGCTGGAGCAGCTGCTGCGTCGGGCGGACGCCGCCGACGACCGGCACCTCGCCTTCGCGGTCCGCATCCAGGGCATCACCACGTACATCTACGGTGGCGAGCCGGCCAAGTCGTTCGTCGTCTTCGCCTGGTGTCTGGCGCAGTTCGACAGGGACCCGCAGCCCTACCACGAGCGGTACGCCCAACACCTGCTCTGGCACTTCAAGCACATGGTCAACGGGATGCTGAACTTCCCCGAGGTGCCGTTGGACCGCACCCACGCGGTGCTCGACGACATGGAGCGGCGCTACCGCGAGGGTGGGCACAGCCTCCAGGCCGTGTACAAGTACCGCTACCGGGTGGCCGACCACCTGGGTGACCGTGAGCAGGCCGAGGAGTGGTACCGCAAGTGGCTGACCACGCCTCGTGACCAGCTCTCCGACTGCGCGGGCTGCGACCCGACCACGCAGGTCAACCACCTGAGCCGCACCGGCCGTCACGACGAGGCCGTGGCGCTGGCCGAGCCGGTGCTCAGTGGGCGGCTGAGCTGCACCGAGCAGCCGCAGGGGATCCTCACCGCGCTACTGCCGGCATACCTGCACAGTGGTCGGCACGACGAGGCGCGCAACGCGCACCGGGAGGCGTACCGCCGGCACCGGGGCAGCATCGCCGACCTGTGGGACGTCAGCGAGCACATCGAGTTCTGCACGCTGACCGGCAACGAGGCGCGGGCGCTGGAGATCGTCGAGCGGCACCTGGACTGGCTGGACCGGGCCCCCTCGCCGGGTGCCGCGATGCACTTCGCCGCCGCCTCCGCCGCCGCGCTGCGGCAGGTGGACGACCAGACGCTGACGGTGCACCGCCGCGCCTTCGGTGAGCGGCCGGCCGACGAGGTGACGGTGAGTGCGCTCGCCGCCGAGCTGACCGAGACGGCGACCGGGATCGCCGCCCGGTTCGACACCCGCAACGGCAACAGCAACCAGTCCGAGGGCATCGCCCGGCGACTGGCCGTCACGCCGGTCGGTGACCACCTGCCCCTCTCCGCGAGCCTGCGGCGTCGACCGGTGCCCACCACCCGCCCGGCTCCTACCACCGGCACTGCTCCCGCCGCCGGGTCGGCGTCCGAGGCCGTCCCGCCGCGCGAGGTCACGGTGCCCGAACCACGCCGGTCGGTGGAGTTCGTCGTACCCGCCGAGGCGGACGCGGGCGAGTTGCTGGCGCTGGCCGAGCAGCGCTGGTCGTCGCACGACCGCCCCGGTATGCGTGCCGTCCTGGCCGCCTTCGAGGAACGCTTCGGCGAGGCGGAGCTGTCGCCGCGCGAGCGTGCCCTCCGGGGCGAACTGCGTGCCGCCGAGCTGGTCGACGCCGGGGACCTGACCGGTGCGGTGACGGTCAACCGGACGACCATGGCGGCGTACGAGGAGTTGGCCGACCCGGCGCGCGCCCAGGTCGTCGCCAGCCGTCTCGGCGCGTTGCTGGCGCAGGGTGACGAGCCGGACGAGGAGGCGTACGCGCTGGCGCACACCGCCGCCGGTTTCCTCGACGAGCACGGTGACGCCCGGCAGCGAGCCGCCGCGCACGATCGGCTGGCGGTCGTGCTGGCACAGCAGGCCCGCTGGCCGGAGGCGCTGGCCGCCTCGGAGCGGGCGGCCGACGGCGCGGGAGACCCGTTCCTGGCGGCCCGGATCGCGCTGCACCGGGCACACATCCTCGAACAGCTCGACGACGAGGACGCCTTCCGGGCCGGCGCGGAGCAGGCCCATCGGCTCGCCCAGGAGGCCGGGGTCCCGGAGCTGATCGCCACCGCCGCCCTGGCGCACGCCCGCGTCGCGCAGGATCCGGCTGAGGCGGTCGCCGCGTGCGACGAGGCACTGGCCCACGCCGGGGACGCGCTGCTCCTGCCGGCGCGGGTGACCCGTGCCCGGGCGCTGATCGCGGCGCAGCGCGCCGACGAGGCGGTGGAGGACTTCGCCGAGGCGGTGGCGCTCTGCGTCGAGCGGGGCGAGGCCGGTGACGCCTACCTGCGCTGGGAGTTGGCCACGGCGTACCGGGTAGCCGGGCGGCTCGGCGACGCGGCGGAGGTGGCCGAGGAGGCGGTGACCGGTCTGGATCGCCTCGGGCACCAGGCGGACGCCGATGCGGCCCGACACATGCTGGCCGGTATCTACCAGGGGCTGGGCGAGATCGACCCGGCGCTGGCTCTGCTGGACCGGCTCGCCGAGAACCTCGACGGGCCGGACAACCTCCCGCACCGGGCGCAGGTGCTCGAAGACGCCGGGGACATCCTCTATCAGGCCGACCGGGATGCGGCGGCGGGGCAGAAGTTCGCGGCTGCCGCCTCGGCCTACCAACTGGCCGGCCAACACCTGGACGAGCTGCGGGCCCGTCGTCGGGAGGCGTCGGCGTACCTCTGGGCCGGTGAGACGGCCAGTGCGCTGCGGGCGGTCGAGGCGACCGACCGGCTCGCCGCCGAGTTGACGGCCGGTGCCGCCGAGGAGCCTCCGGTGATCTACGAGGTGTCGTTGGCGGCCGAGACGGCGGCGCGGGTGCTGGCCGGGGACGACCGGGAGGGCGAGGCGCTGGACCGACTGGCCGGGGTCGCGCACCGGCTGCGGTCCGTGGAGGCGTTCGGCGAGGCGGCGCAGGTCGAGATCCTCAGCGGCGAGCTGCTGCTGCGGCAGGGCCGACCGGCCGAGGCGGAGCCGGTCCTGCGCGAGGTGCTCGGCGGTCTGCCGACCGGATCGAGGCCGACGGCCCAGGCCGCCTGGCTGCTCGCCCGCGCGTTGGACGAGTTGGGTCGCTCGACGGAGGCGACCGACCTGCGCAAGCAGCACGACCTGGACCACGACCACTGACGACCTGGGGATTCGTGGGCCTTTCCCGGCAGTCGGACTGGCGGGTAACCAAGGGCCCACGTCTCTTCCCCGGTGGGTCTACGCTGGCCCGGTGACGGTGGAGCAGCAGGCCCGGAGCGGGAGCAGCGGGGCCACGGGATCGGGACGGCGCCGGTCCCGCAAGGACGAGATTCTGGAGATCGCGGTGGGGCTGTTCGCCTCCCGTGGCTACCACGGCGTGTCGATGGACGACATCGGCGCGGCCGCCGGGGTGACCGGCCCGGCGCTTTACCACCACTTCGCCGGCAAGGAGGCGATGCTGGTCGCCGCGCTGGTGCCGGTGAGTGAGGGCTTGCTGGAGGGTGGTCGACAGCGGTCCGCCGCGCATCCCGGCGACCCACGGGCGGTCCTGGAGTCGCTGATCGACTTCCACGTCGACTTCGCGTTGGCCAACCCGGCCGTCATCGCGTTGCACCTGCACGAGCTGGACCGGCTGCCCGAGGAGCCTCGACGGCGTATCCGTCGACTCCAGCGCCTCTATGTCGAGGAGTGGGTCACCGTGCTGACCGCGCTGCACCCCGGCCTGCCGGCCGGTGAGGCGCGGGTGTTGGCGCACGCCGCCTTCGGCCTGATGAACTCGACCCCGTTCCTCGGCGGTGAGGTCGACCGTCGACGCCGGGCCGAGTTGCTGCGCGCCGCCACCCTGGCCGCTCTGCTCGCCCCGACCGACCCGGCCTGACCCGTACCCTCGCGCACCAGCTCGCATCCTTTTCGGCCTGGATGTTAGGAGGGGTCCCCTGCTATACCGCAGGCGTTAGCAGGGGACCCTTCCTTACATGCAGGGCGGCGTGGTTGGCTTGCCCGCGTCCCACAAAATGGAACGCGGAGGAAGCATGATCGAGTCGTTGCTGGTCGCCAACCGAGGTGAGATAGCCCGCCGGATCATCCGTACCGCCAAGCGGCTTGGGGTGCGCGCGATCGCGGTGCACTCGGAGGCCGACACCGACCTGCCGTTCGTCACCGAAGCCGACCAGGCGATCTGTGTCGGACCGGCCAACCCGGCGCAGAGTTACCGCAACGCCGAGGCCATCCTCGCCGCCGCCGAGTCGACCGGGGCGCAGGCGATCCACCCCGGCTACGGCTTCCTGTCGGAGAACGCCGACTTCGCCCGCGCGGTGGAGGCGGCCGGTCTGATCTGGGTCGGACCGGACGCGGACGCGATCAGCGCGATGGGCGACAAGATCAATGCGCGGAACCTGATGGCCGCAGCCGGTGTGCCGGTGGCACCGGGCACCACCGAACCGGCGGGGGACCTGTCGGCGGCGCGCGCCGCGGCGGCCGAGATCGGCTACCCGGTGATGGTGAAGGCCGCTGCGGGCGGTGGCGGCATGGGCATGGGTGTCGCCGTTGACGAGGCCGCGCTGGACACCGAGTACGACAAGGTGCGCGCGTTCGCCGAGCGGATGTTCGGCGACGGCTCGGTGCTGATCGAGCGCTACTTCCCCCGGGTACGTCACGTCGAGGTGCAGATCCTCGGACTGGCCGACGGTCGGGTGGTGGCGCTGGGCGAGCGCGAGTGTTCGGTGCAGCGCCGCAACCAGAAGCTGGTCGAGGAGTCGCCGTCACCGGCGGTCTCGCCGGAGTTGCGTACCCGCCTGCTGGCGGCGGCGGTCCGGGCCGGTGAGGCGGTGAAGTACCGCAACGCGGGCACGGTGGAGTGCCTGTTGGTCCCGCGTCAGCGGGATCTCAGAGGGGATAGCACTACCTCCGAAGAATTCTTCTTCCTGGAGATGAACACCCGGCTTCAGGTGGAGCACCCGGTCACCGAGTTGGTCTACGGCCTCGACCTGGTCGAGGAGCAGCTCCGGGTGGCGGCCGGGTTGGCGCCGACCTTCGACCCGGACGCGTTGACGCCGCGCGGGCACGCCATCGAACTGCGGATCAACGCCGAGGACCCGAAGCGTTTCCTGCCCGGACCGGGCGTGGTCAGGACCTGGGTGGAGCCGGCCGGCGCCGGGGTACGCGTCGACTCCGGCTACGTCGCCGGCAACACCGTGACCCCGTTCTACGACAGCCTGATGGCCAAGCTCGTGGTCGACGCGCCCACCCGGGCCGAGGCGATCGACCGGGCCCGCGCGGCGGTGGCCGGATTCGAGCTGGCCGGCCCCAAGAACAACCTGCCGTTCTTCGCCGAGTTGCTGGAGAACCCGGAGTTCGTCTCCGGTGACTACGACACCGGCATCGTCTCCCGGATGCGCTGACCCCGCCGGGTCACGAGGTGCCGCCGGGACGTCTGGACGGGCACCTCGTGACCCTGGCGGTCACCACCCGACGTGACATGCTTGGGTGGTCAGCGACAGATAAGTGTCACAGTGAGGTGATGTCGTGATGGCGGAGCTGCCGACGTCCGTGTCCATCCGCGAGGTCGGGCCGCGCGACGGGCTGCAGAACGAGGACCCGATCCCGACCGGGGCCAAGGTGCGCCTGCTCGACGCGCTCTCCCGCACCGGCGTACGGCGGATCGAAGCGGTGTCGTTCGTGCACCCCCGGGCGATCCCGCAGATGGCCGACGCCGACGAGGTGTGGCAGCGGGCGGCGAAGGTGGACGGGGTCCGCTACTCGGCGCTGGTGCCCAACTCGAAGGGCGCGCAGCGGGCCCTGGCCGCCGGCTTCACCGAGATCGAGGTGGTCGTCTCGGCCAGCGACACGCACAACCGCCGCAACGTCAACCGGGGCACCGACGAGTCGTTGGACGACATCGCCGAGCTGATCGACCTGCTGCACGGGGCCGACGCCACCGCCGAGGTGATCATCGCGACCAGCTTCGGCTGCCCCTACGAGGGCGACGTCGACCCGGCCCGCGTCGCCGCCATCGTCGAGCGCGTGGTCCGCGACGGCGCCGACCGCGTCGCGTTCGGCGACACCACCGGCATGGGTACGCCCCGACGCGTCCGTGACCTGGTGACCGCCGTACGCGACCGCGACGCGGACGTGCCGGTGCTGCTGCACTTCCACAACACCCGGGGCACCGCGTTGGCCAACCTGCTGACCGCCCTGGAACTGGGTGTCACGGAGTTCGACGCCAGTGTGGGTGGCCTCGGCGGCTGCCCCTACGCGCCCGGTGCCAGCGGCAACCTGGCGACCGAGGAGGCGGTGCACATGCTGCACGACATGGGCGTCGACACCGGCATCGACCTGGACGCCCTGATCGAGGTGGCCGAACTGGCCGAGGAGCTGACCGGTCGACGCCTGCCCTCCGGGGTGCTGCGCGCCGGTCCGCGTACCCGGCTGACCCCCTCCCCGGCCTGACCCGGCCGCCGCCCGCACCATCCGGGCCGAGCGGCCCGGCCGACACCGACGCGGTGCCCGGCCGGGGCGACGTCGGCGGGCTCGGCTACTGGGACCACCAGGTGGGTTGGCGTGACCAGCGGTGGCCGCGCAGGGTCTCCCGCAGCGCCGGGTCGAGCTGCTGCCCGTCGCTGACCGCGAGGTTGCGTTCGACGTGGCTGACCCGGCGCATCCCGGGAATGACGGTGGCGACCCGGGGTTCGGCGAGGATGAACCGCAGCGCGGCCTCCGGCATCGGCATCCCGGTCGGCAGGTCCTTGCGCAGCTCCTCGGCCCGGGCGACGCTGGCGGCGAGGTTCTCCGGCACGAAGTACGAGTTGCGCCAGTCCCCCTCCGGCCAGGTCGTCTCCGTCGTCAGCGTGCCGGTCAAGGTGCCCTCGTCGAACGGCACCCGGGCGATGACCGCCACGTCGTGTTCCGCCGCCGCCGGGAACAGGTCGTCCTCGGGAGCCTGGTCGAAGACGTTGTAGATCACCTGGACGGCGTCGACCAGCCCGGTGGCCAGCGCGCGTACGCCGTTCCAGGACTCCCACCGGTTGACCGAGATGCCGATGCCGCCGATCAGGCCCTGCTCGCGCAGCCCGGTGAGGGTGCGCTGCCAGCGTGGGTCGTCCGCCCAGGAGTCCTCCCAGACGTGCAACTGCAACAGGTCGATGGTGTCCAGGCCGAGGTTGCCGAGACTCGTGTGGACGTACTCCTCGATGTGGTCCGGCGGGAAGACGTCGTCCAGGGTGGACTCACGCGTCGACGGCCAGTTCATGTCCTTCGGCGGCACCTTCGTGGCGACGTACAGCCGGGTGCCCGGGTTGGCGCGGACCAGTTCACCCAGCACCCGCTCGCTGTGCCCGCGCCCGTACACCCAGGCGGTGTCGAAGAAGTTGCAGCCCAGGTCCACGGCCCGCTGGAGAGCGGCGATCTTCTCGTCGTCCTCGACGCCGGTCCAGCCGTGCAGACCGCCGCCGACGCCCCACATGCCGTACGAGACCTCGCTGACCTGCCAGTCCAGTCGACCGAACCTGCGGTAGCGCATGTGTCACCTCTCCGGTGCCCGAGGGGGTTGAGGGGGTGTGCCGTCGCCCCACACGCGTACCGCCTGCTGATGGTCCGAGCCGGGCGACGCGAAGGAACGCACGAGTTCGGCGGAGAGGTCGGCCGGTGGCCGGACCAGACCGGCCGTCCAGCGCGGTTCGGCGCCCCGGGCGCGTTTGGCGCCGTACGTGCCGGCGCCGAGGTGGACCTGACCCAGGCCGCGTTCCGCCGCCAACTCCCGGGGCCGGTACATGCTGAGGTTGAAGTACGAGTAGGGCGCCGCCCCCTCGGCGAACCCGGCGGCGCGGACGTACACCCCGTCGGTCCACAGGTAGTTGAGGCTGAACCCGACCACCGTGTCGCCCGCGTACTCCAGGAGCACGTGGCTGTACGCGTCGAGCGCCGGCACCTGCGAGGCGAAGTAGGCGTGCATGTCGGCGTCCGTGTCCGGCCCGCCGTACTTGCGCTGCGTCGCGCCGAGCAGCGGGGCGATCACGTCCACGCAGGCGGAGAGCGGCACCGTCGCCACCCGGTCGACGGCGGCCTCGTACCGGCGGCGTTCCCGTCGCCACTCGCGGCGTCCGGCCGTCGCGGCGGAGTCCTCGCCGACGTGCACCGGCAGCACCGCCTCGGCCGACAGCGGCGCGGCCACCGGCGGCGGACCGTCCGGGCCTACCGCCCGCGTCCACGCGGCCCGGTACGCCGCGACGTTCGCCACCGGTGTGTAGAGCAGCGCGACGCTGGCCGCGCCGAGCCGTGCGGCCAGCGCCTCCACCTCGGTGAAGAGGGCGGTCAGCACCGCGTCGCGCCGGTCGTCGGTGAGGTCGTCGGTGATCGCCACCGCGCCGTGGTAGCCGGCCCGCGAGCCCACCAGCAGCACCGGCAGGAAGGCCGCGTGCTCCTCGGGCGACAGCGACCGCCCGAGGTTCTCCTCGGCCATGTGGCTCGGGCTGTAGGCCAGGTTCATCGACGGCACGCTCGCGCCGTGCCACAGATAGGTGGCCACCGCCGCCAGCGGGATGCCCGCCGCGTCCTGCACGACCAGGTAGGTGGTGTCGAACGACCTGTCGGTCTCCGACCAGGCGACCCACGGGTAGCCGAGGTAGAAGCCGTCACCGGCGGCGAGGCCGTTCCACACGTCCTCGCCGATCTCGGTGACCGAACGTCGGGTGATGACCGACAGGTCGTCCATCAACTCCCCTGGTGGTCGCCGTCGTCGAACAGTTCGAGGGCCACCAGGTCGTCGTAGGTCTCCCGACGGCGGATCAACGTCACCTGGTCGCCGTGCACCAGCACTTCGGCGGGCCGCTGCTGGCTGTTGTAGTTGCTGGTCATCGTCATGCCGTACGCCCCGGCGGTGAAGATGGCGAAGTGTGCGCCGGGCTCCAGCTCGGGCAGCGAGCGACCCCGCGCCAGGTAGTCGCTGGACTCGCAGATCGGCCCCACCACGTCGTACGAGGTCAGCCCGGCCAGGCCGGACACGTCCCGGGAGACCGGCGTGGCGTCGGCGGGGGGCTGGACCGGCCACATGAAGTGGTAGCTGTCGTACATCGCCGCTCGGGCCAGGTGCGTCATGCCCGCGTCGAGCACCACGAGCTGCCGCTCACCGGCCTGCTTCAGGTAGCGGACGGTGCTGACCAGGACACCGGCGTTGGCGGCGATGGTCCGACCCGGCTCGAAGATCACCTGACCGCCGAGGCGGGCGAACCCGGTCAGCCGGGGAATGATCGCCTCGGCGAAGTCGTCCCAGCTCGGTGCGGTGCGGTCCACGTACTCGGCGGGGAAACCACCACCCAGGTTGAGCGTGGTGATGCGGTGCCCGGCCTGTTCGAGCTGGGCCACCAGGGCCATCAGCCGGTCGAGCGCGGTGGCGTACACCTGCGGGTCGAAGATCGGGCTGCCCAGGTGGACGTGGAAGCCCTCGATGCGCAGCGCCTCGTCGGCGGCGGCCTGCGCGAACAGCGCGGCGGCGCGGTCGATGTCCACGCCGAACTTGCCGCCCCGGGTGCCGGTGGTCGTCCGCGCCGGGGTCCGCTCGTCCGGTGCCACGTCCGGGTTGACCCGGATCGCCAGCCGGGGACGCCGGCCCTCCTGCCGGGCGATGCGGGACAGCAGCTCCACCTCGGCCTCGGACTCGACGTTGATGCAGCGGATGTTGCGGACGACCGCCTCGCGCAGCTCGGCCTCCGACTTGCCGACCCCGGCGAGCACCGTGCGCTCCGGGTCGACGCCCGCCAGCATCGCCCGGTGCAGTTCGCCGCCGCTGACCGCGTCGACCCCGGCGCCCTCCCGACCGAGCAGCCGGAGCAGGTGCACGTTGCTCAGCGCCTTCGCCGAGAAACAGACCAGCGGGTTGACCGCGTCGAACGCCTTCGCGAAGCGACGGTAGTGATCGATCAGGGTGCTCGCCGAATAGACGTAGGTGGGTGTGCCGAAACGCTCGGCCACCGAGGTCAGCGGGACCCCTTCACAGTGCAGCGTGCCGTCGCGATAGGTGAACTCGTCCATCTGTTCCTCATTCAGGAGATCAGCGCACAGGATATCCGTCCACTCAACGAAGATCGGCCCCTACCTGTGCCGGTAGAGAGCATCCTGTTCGAGAGCACGAATACGCTGGTAATCCTCCTCCAGACGACTCGGATCCTCGGCGATCAGATAGAGATGTCCGGGTGAGGTGAACAGGTCGACGGTCCGGTGCACCGGAGTGTCCGGAAGCAGATTCAACGCCGACCCGCAGAGCACCGAGGGGATCTCGGCCAGGCGGTCGGCGGCACCGTCGGCGATCAGACCGTCGTAGGGGGCCACCAGGCAGACCACCATCAGGGCGCGGTGGCGGTGGTACCCGCTGCCGAGACGGCGGCGGAAGCGCTCCGGTACGGCGTACCGCTCGACGGTCAGCGAGAGCTGACTCTCCCCGGTCGCCTGCGTCGGCCCGTCCGGCGTGACGCCTCCTTCGAGGCGGGCGCCGGACTCGATCAGCACCGGTCCACGGTCGTCGACGAAGAGTTCGGTATGCGCCGGGCCGTCGTGCACGCCGAGCGCGTCCAGCACCCGTTCGACGAAGATCCGCACCTGGTCCTGGAGATCGCCGGTGCCGTTCAACAGGACCTGCCGGTCGTACACCGGCCGTCCGTCGACGAAGATCCGGTCGTCGCGCCAGATCTCGTGGACGTGGTGCCGGCCGTCGAGACTCACGCTGTTGACGAAGTACTGCTGACCGACCAACTGCTCCTGCACCAGTAGCGCGTCGTTGACCTGGGCCATCGCGTTGGCCGATCCGAGCAGCTTGCCCGCCGCCGACCGGGCCTCGGTGCCGTCCGCGCAGAAGTGCACCCCCTCGGAACCGGCGCTGGCGGCGGGCTTCACCACGACCGGGAGCACCCGCGTCGCGGCCAGCCAGTCGTCGAGTTCCTCGATGCTGCGGATCTGCGTGCCGAGCGGCACCCGCAGACCGGCGCGGGCGGCGGCGGCCATCATCGCCGGCTTCTGCCGCCGGG
>NZ_SISL01000015.1:0-40590 GCF_004307965.1 Verrucosispora sp. SN26_14.1
GCCGGGTCCGGTGCCGCCGGTGGGCTGCGCGGACGCGCGGCTGGGTGCCGGTTCGCGGGGCGGTTCCAGGCCGGTCTCGGTCCGGCAGCGGGCCCGCAGTTCCTCGACCGTGCCGCCGCGGTGGAAGCGGGGCAGCTCCGCACGGTTCGCGGCGATCTCGGCGCGGAGTCTGCGGGTCTGCTCCTCGTCGACGCGGTCGCCGACCAGGACCACCCCGTAGCGGCGGGCGCCCTCGACGGTGACCAGTCCCCGTTCGACGTCGTGGCGCACCTGGTCCGGGTCGCGTTCCAGCGGGTCGCCCCAGCCGCCGCCACCCCACGTGACGAAGTGCAGCAGGTCGCCGGGGCGTACGCCGACGTGGTCGCACTTGGCCGGCACGGTCTGCTGCGATCCGTCGGCCCGTTCCAGGATCTTCGTGCCGCGCTGGCCCGGCTCACCGCCCAGCACACCCCAGGGTTTGGTGAACCACCGGTCGTCGTGGATGGAGACCTCGCCCGGTTCGAGGAACCGGTAGCCCACCCGGATGCCGTTGCCGCCGCGGTGGCGGCCGGCGCCGCCGGAGTCCGGGATCGACTCGTAGGACTCGATGCGCAGCGGGTAGTACGCCTCCAGGTACTCGTTCGGCACGTTGGTGAACGAGGGCCACATCGAGTGGCCGTCGAAGCCGTCGCCGATCGGTCGGGCGGGTACCCCGCCGAAGCCGATCTGGTAGAGCTGGAACCAGGTGCCGGAGCGGTCCAGGCCGGAGTACATCAGGTGCGGGCTGGACGAGAAGCCGGCCGCGCAGAGGAAGTCCGGCTGGCACTGGCCGAGCAGCCCGGCCAGGACGTCGAAGAGGCGGCCCAGGGCGTGCGTCCGGCAGGACAGTGCCGCCGGTCGTCGGGGCTTGAGCAGGCTGCCCTCGGGGATGCGGACGTCGACCAGTGGATAGAACCCGTCGTTGAACATGATCAACGGGTCGACGGCCATGATGGTGTACACGCCGAAGAACATCCGCAGCACGTTCTCGTTCAACAGGAAGTTGATCGAGCCCTCGGCCTGGTCGCTGGTGCCGGTGAAGTCGAGTACCACCCGGTCGCCGTCGCGCCAGAGGGTGCACCGGATGCGGAACGGCCCGCTGCCGCGCCCGTCGTCGTCGATGTAGTCCTCGAAGGTGACCGGCTGTTCGGGCACGACCTGCCGGAACAGCTTCGCCATGGCCTGCCGGTTGCGTTCCAGCAGCAGGTCCAGCGTCGATAGGTAGGTGTCCAGGCCGAAGCGCTCGCACAGTTCCCGGACCCGGGTCTCGGCGGTCCGGCAGGACGCCAGCACCGCGTTGAGGTCGGCCCGGTTCCAGTTCGGCAGGCGCACCTGGTTCAGGACGGTGTCCAGCAGCTGCTGGTCGAGCGTTCCGCCCCGGACCAGTTTCACCGGCGGGACGATGACGCCCTCTTCAAAGATCGACACCGCGTCGGTCGGGAGGCTTCCCGGCACCTTGCCGCCGACGTCGCTCATGTGGCCGAACATCGCCGCCCAGCCGACCAACGTCCCGTCGGCATAGATCGGCAGCAGCACCAGCCAGTCGTTGGCGTGGCTGATCGCGCCGTCACAGGCGTACGGGTCGGAGGTGAAGAAGACGTCGCCCTCCTCCACCGTGCCGTCGTAGCCGGAGAGGAAGCCGTCGATGAAGGAGCCGAACTGTCCGGCGACCATCCGACCCTTGCGGTCGGCGATCAGCGGGAAGGCGTCGTTCTGTTCGCGGATGCCCGGGGACATCGCGGTGCGCAGGACGACCGCGTCCATCTCGAAACGGGCGTTACGCAGTGCGTTCTCGACGATGTCGAGCACAGCGGTCTCGACCTCGACCGGACGCTGGGGCCGGGTCGTCTCGACGATGACGGCACTCATCGGAGCCCTTTCTCCTCGGCGGGCAGGATGAGCAGGTTGCCCAGCCTGTCGACGCGCGCGACGCAGCCCGGCAGGACCAGGCTGGTGGAATCCATCTCGACCACGATCGCGGGCCCGCGCAGTTCGTCGCCGGCACGCAGGGCGGTGCGGTCGTAGAGGGCCGCTTCCTGCCAGCCGCCGTCGACGTACACGCGTTGGCGGCCGATGACCGCGCGGGAGGCGTCGTGGTCGCCCGACTCGATCTCGACGGGTCTGATCCGTTCGGCGTCGGAGACCCCCACCGCGCGGATGTTGACGATCTCGTGCTGCTCGTCGAGGGCGAAGCCGAACAGGCGTCGGTGGGCCTCGTCGAAACCGTCGCGCAGCGTGGGGATCAGCGGCTCCTGGCCGGACGCCGGGACGCCGACGGGGACCTCGAAGCCCTGCCCGTGATAGCGCACGTCGGCCTCGAAGCGGACCGTCCGGGCCTCGGCGGGCACCTCGGCCCGGTCGAACTCGGTGTCGATCTGGGCGGCCAGGTCGGTGAACTCGCGCCGCAGGTGCGTCTCGTCGAGGTCGTCGAGGGGGCGGACCAGTGACTTGTTCGCCTCGGCGCGCACACCGGTGGAGGCGTCTCCGTAGGCGCAGAGCACCCCCGGGGACTGCGGGATCACCACCGGCCACGAGCCGAGGAGTTTGGCCAGGGCATTGGCGTGCAGGGGGCCCGCACCGCCGAAACCGAACAGGGCGAAGCGTCTCGGGTCGTAGCCGCGCTGCACCGAGACCAGTCGCAGGGCGCCGAGCATGTTCTCGTTGACGATGTCGATGATCGCGGCGGCGGCGGCCTCCACCGTCACGCCGAGCCTGGTCGCCACGGTGCCGACGGCGGTGCGGGCCTTCTCCACGTCGAGGGGCATCGCGCCGCCGAGCAGCGCGTGCGGCAGGTAGCCCAGCACGACGTTGGCGTCGGTGACCGTGGGCAGGACGCCGCCGCGACCGTAGGTGGCCGGTCCGGGCAGGGCGCCGGCGCTGGCCGGGCCGACCCGGAGCGCGCCGGTCAGTTCGGGCACGTGGGCGATGGAGCCGCCGCCGGCGCCGACGGTCTGTACGTCGATCGAGGGTGATCGGACGGCGAGGTCGGCCACGGTCGTCTCGCGGCGGATGACCGGGGTGCCGTCCTCGATCAGGGCGACGTCGGTGGAGGTGCCGCCCATGTCGAGGGTGAGCAGGTCCCGGAAACCGGCGGCCGGTCCGAGGGCCACCGCTGCGGCGACGCCGCCGGCCGGTCCGCTCATCAGCAGGCTGACCGGGATGTCCTCGGCCCGTTCGAAGGTCATCAGTCCGCCGTCGGAGCGCAGCACCCGGCGGTCGCCGACCAGTCCTTCGGCGACCAGTTTGCTGCTGAGGTTGCGCAGGTAGGCGCCGACGCCGGGCCGGACGTAGGCGTTGGCGACGGTGGTCAGGGTCCGCTCGTACTCGCCCAGCTCGGGCAGGACGCCGGCGGAGGTGGAGACCGGTACGTCGGGTGCCTCGGAGGCGGCGATCTCGGCGGCCCGCTGTTCGTGGGCGGGGTTGGCGTAGGAGTTGACGAAGCCGATGGCCAGGGCGTCCACACCCCGGTCGACCAGGTCGCGGACGGCGGCCCGCACGGCCGACTCGTCCAGCGGGTCGATCTCGGTGCCCCGGGCGTCCAGGCGGCCCCGGACCTCGCGGACGTCCTCCAGTGCGACCAGTTCGGCGGGTCGGTCCCAGACGATCCAGCCGCCGAGTCCGCCGGGCACGAACGACCGGGCGATGTGCAGGACCTGCCGGTAGCCGACGGTCACGATCAGGCCGACCCGGGCGCCCCGGCGTTCCAGGACGGCGTTGGTGGCCACGGTCGTGCCGTGCAGGAACTGACGGATGTCGGCCGCGCGGGCGGTGGCGTCGGCGAGGACCCGGGTCACGCCCTCGACGACGCCGACGGACTGGTCCTGCGGCGTGGAGGGCACCTTCGTGCGGCGGGTCCTGCCGGTCGCCTCTTCGATCAGAAGGACGTCCGTGAACGTGCCACCGACGTCGACTCCAAGTCGGTACATCAACGACCTGCTTTCTCGGGAACGTCAGCTGTCTCGGAACGTCGTCGTCGGCCCGACGGGGACCGGGTGTGGGCCCCGCCGGTCGGCGTCCCCGGCGTGTGCACCGGGGACGCCGGCCGGGTCAGGAGACGGAGATGTCGTAGTAGTTGACGTGGCCCTGGGAGTAGCTGACGAAGCCCGTCACACCGTCGCGGAAGGCGTAGAACTTCTGGGAGTCGACCAGCGGGATGGCCGGCATGTCCCCCACCATGAAGTCGTTGACCTGCTTGACCAACGCCTCCCGCTCGGGGCCGGGCTGGGTCTCGAGGATCTGCCGGGACAGCCCGTCGACGGTCGTGGAGCTGTAGTTCTGCAGGTTGGTCAGGCCGCCGGTGGAGTAGAAGACCTGCAGGTAGTAGGCGGGGTCGGGCACCAGCGGGGTGCTCGTGGCCAACCAGCTCTGCAGCTTGCCCTCGCGCTTGGCGGCGTCGAAGTCGGCGCCGGAGGCGACGTTGTTCAGTTTGACCTCGATGCCGACCTTGGCCAGTTGCGACCGCAGCAGGACGGCCACCTGTTCGCTGTGTGCGCCGACGTTGGCCGCGTTGTAGGCCAGCTCCATCGGGAAGCCGTTGGGCAGGCCGGCCTCGGCCAGCAGTTGCTTGGCCCGGTCGATGTTGTGGGTGAAGGGCTGCGCCGCCGCCGGGGCGCCGAAGTCGTCGTGGATGAAGTCGCTCGACGCCGTGGAGTACCCCTGGTACGCGGAGTCGACGATCGCCGTGCGGTCGACGGCGTAGGAGATGGCCTCGCGGACCCGCTTGTCGTCGAAGGGCTCGGCCTTGAGGTTCGGCACCAGCACGTCGATGTTGGGGTAGAGCACCCGTTCGAGCCGGACGCCGTCGCTGTTCTCCAGCGAGGAGAGCTGGTCGAAGGTGAGCGCGCTGGCGACGTCGACCTGCCCGCTCTGAGCCAGCTGGAGCCGGTTGGAGGTGTCGGCGACGGCACGCACCACCACGTCGGTCACCGTGGGCGTACCCCGGAAGTAGTTCTTGTTGGCGGTGAGCCGGACTTCCTTGCCCGGGTCGAACGAGCGCACCTCGTACGGGCCGAAGGTGGCGGTGTTCTCGCCCAGCCACTTGTAGGCGTACGGGTCGTCGCCGGTGGCGTGCTTCTTGGCCTCGACCGAGTCGTAGATCGTCATGAAGAAGGTGCTCAGGATCGAGACGCTGACCGCGTTCGGCTGAGCGACGTTGATCGTGACGGTCCGGTCGTCGGTGACGGTGACCGGGTTCTCGATGTCCCAGCCGCCGATGCCCATGAGGATCTTGGCGATCGGTACGCCCTCGCTGTTGACCATGCGGTCCACGGACCACTTCACGTCCTCGGCGGTGAGGGCGTTGCCGAACTGGCTCTTGGCGTCGCGGAGGGTGAAGGTCATCTGCTTGCGGTCGTCGCTGAGCTCCCAGGATTCGGCGAGCTCGGGCTCGATCTGGTCCGGGGTCTGGAGGGTCGTCGCGCCGGCCTCGGGCTTGGTGAAGCGCACGAGCGTTCCGGAGATGTTGGGTAGCAGGTCGATCGAGATGAAGCCCTGGTAGCGCTCGGAATCGAGGCTGGAGACCACGCCGGGCGCGGCGACGGTCAACGCCTGGCTGCTGCCGGCGTCCGTGTCGTCGCCGTCGTTTCCACTACAGCCCGCGACTACCAGGCTCGTCACGGCGAGCGCCGCCACGGCGCGCATCCGAACGGAAGTCGTTCCCATGCCGACACCTCCACATTGTGTGCAAGGTTGCTTTATCAGGCGTACTTGACTTGGTGAAGCGGATCACAGGATGCGATGTTTGTATACAGGTTGCCGGCTGTCAAGGCCTCGTTCAGCCAGATCGGGGCCACCCCGACGGGCCAGGAGCGGGCACCCGACGGTCAGCACGGCAGACGCCCGCACGCACCGGAGCACGTGCACCCCTGCCAGGCTTTGCATACATGGACTTTGCGACACCCTAGCGCCGCACTGAGCCCAGAGCTACTAGCTGCGAAGCCAGCGCGAGTGCCACTCGCGGACCTAGACGCCCTCCCACGGATTACATACAATCCGCCTCAACGTGAAGGAGGTCACCGTGACTCATGCCGGTAAGCGACGGGTCATCATCGATCAGGTGCCGCACCGCGTGTGGCGGGCAGCGGGTCTGCCCTTCGGACTTCTCACCCGCGAGATCAACGCCGACCCGGAGACCGGAGCGCAGACGCTGGTCGTCGACGTCCCGCCCGGCTGGCACATGCCGGCGCACTGGAACGGCGCCGACCTCGAACTGCTGGTCCGCGACGGCGACCTGACCATCGCCGGGCGCCAGTGCCGCCCCGGGCACTACCTCTTCCTGCCCTCGGGCACCGAACTCGGCCCGATCTCGTCGGAGCACGGCGCCACGTTGATCTTCTGGACCGACTCCCCCTTCGAGGTCCGCACGGACGCACCACCGGCACCGTCGACACCGCTGGGCGAGACCGTCGACATCTTCGACCAGGCCAACTGGCAGCCGGTGCGGGAGGCATTCGCGGGGGTCACCGACACCAGCAGCCACGGCGACCTCGAGGTCCCCACCCAGTGCATCCGGCTGCGCAAGGTCGAGGAGAGCGGCAAGGACACCATCCTGTTCGTCCTGCCCCGGAGGTTCGCCAAGACCGCCCTGGAGTTCCACCACAGCACCGAGGAGATCTTCTTCCTCGGCGGCTGGTGCGCCACCGACCCGGAGCACGTGTACCACGCCGGTGAGTACCTGTGCTGGGCGCCGGGCGTCATCCACGGCGTGGTCACCGGCTGGGAGGCCATCTGCCTCTCCAAGCACCACGGACCACTCACCAGCCCGCAGATCCCCCTCGGCGCCACCAGCGTGGACGCCGAACGGTGACCCGGTTACCCCACGAGGGCCACCGCCGCAGCGCACCGGGGACGCCGCGCCCGCCGTTCGTCGTGCGCCGCGACGAGCTGGAGTACGAACTGATCTCCGCCCTCAACCACAACCCCGACGACGAGGGACTGGTGCACCGTCTCGTCGACCGGGACACCACCGGCGATCCGGAGTGCGAGTTCCTCACCGGCGTCTACCGCATGGAACCCGGGATGGCCCACCCGCTGCACCTGCACGCCGACTCCGCCGAGTTCTACTACGTGCTCTCCGGGACGGCCCGGTTCACGCTGGCCGACGAGGAGTTCGAGGCGGGACCGGGCACCGCGATGTACATCCCCGCCGGCGTCGCCCACGCCATCGAGACCGGCAGCGCCGACGGCATGGAGCTCGTGTACTCCTTCAGCACCCCCGACCTGCGGGGAATCGGCACCAGGTGGCTCTAGCCGGACCCACCGCACATCGACGCAACCGTGGATCGACGAAGGAGACGAGGGTGCGCAGCATCGAACATTGGATCGCTGGGGCGTCCGTCGCCGGCAGCGGGTACGCGACCGTGTACCAGCCCGCGACCGGCGAGCCCCAGGCACAGGTCGCGATCGGCGCCCAGCCCGAGATCGACCAGGCCGTCGCGGCGGCCACCCGGGCCTTCGAGTCGTGGGGCGACGTGTCCCTGTCCCAGCGCGCGAAGGTCCTCTTCCGCTTCCGTGACCTGGTCGAACGGCACGAGGACGAGTTGGCGAGGCTGGTCACCGCCGAACACGGCAAGACCGTCGAGGACGCCCGCGGCGAGGTGATCCGGGGCCGGGAGGTCGTCGAGTTCGCCTGCGGCATCCCGCAGCTGCTCAAGGGCGCCTACTCCGACCAGGTCTCCACCGGTGTCGACTCGTACTCCCTGCGCGCGCCGCTCGGGGTCTGCGCCGGCATCACCCCGTTCAACTTCCCGGTGATGGTGCCGATGTGGATGCATCCCATCGCCATCGCCTGCGGCAACACCTTCGTCCTCAAGCCCAGCGAACGCGACCCGTCCGCGTCGAACCTCGTCGCGCAGCTCTACGCCGACGCGGGCCTGCCCGACGGCGTGTTCAACGTGGTGCACGGCGGTAGGGAGGCGGTCGACGCGCTGCTCGACCACCCGGACGTCGCGGCGGTGTCGTTCGTCGGTTCCACCCCGGTCGCCCGGCACGTGCACCAACGCGCCGCCGCCTCCGGCAAACGGGTGCAGGCGCTGGGCGGAGCGAAGAACCACGCCGTGGTGCTGCCCGACGCCGACCTGGCCGAGGCGGCACGGCAGATCACCTCGGCGGCGTACGGGTCGGCCGGGCAACGGTGCATGGCGATCTCGGCCGTGGTCGCGGTCGGCGACGCCGGTGACGAACTGGTCGACCTGCTCAGGCGGGAGGCCACGGACATCGTGGTGGGCCCCGGCGACCAGGTGTCGTCCCAGATGGGTCCGGTGGTCACCGACGAGGCGCGCGACCGCGTCATCACCTCCGTCGACGGTGCGCAGAAGGCCGGGGCCACAGTGGTCGTCGACGGCCGGGACCTGCGGGTGGACGGCCACGACAACGGATACTTCGTCGGCCCGTGCCTGCTGGACCGGGTGACCCCTGACATGGAGGCGTACCAGCAGGAGATCTTCGGACCGGTGCTGGTGGTGTTGCGGGCCGAGAGCCTGGACGAGGCGATCAGGATCATCAACGCCAACCCGTACGGCAACGGCACCGCCCTTTTCACCTCCGCCGGAGCGGCGGCCCGCCGTTTCGTGCGTACCGTCTCGGTCGGCATGGTCGGGGTGAACGTGCCGCTGCCGGTGCCGATGGCCTACCACTCCTTCGGCGGCTGGAAGGCGTCACTCTTCGGCGACACCCACATCCACGGCCAGGAGGGCGTGGCGTTCTACACCCGTGGCAAGGTCGTCACCTCCAGGTGGCCGGGCACCACCCCGACGGCCCGCCCGGACTTCCACTTCCCCACCGCCACCTGACCGGTCGGCGCTGACCGGCGCGGACCTTTCTACGCCGGTCAGCGCATCCGGCCCCTCGCGGCTATGGCGCGGATGTCCCGGACGGGGCAGTGGCGCTGATGGCGGCCTCGACCGCAGTCCCTATGCGGTTCAAGGCCGCCAGGTCGCAGGGTTCGAGCTGGTCGATCAGGTACTCGCGGACCGCCGTGACATGTCCCGGCGCCGCGGCCACGACAACCTGGTGGCCGGCCTCGGTGAGGGTCGCGTTGGTGGCTCTGCCCGCGCCGGGGATCCGTGAGCGCGCGATCAGTCCACGTTTCTCCAGCCGACCGACGACGTGCGACAGGCGGGACAGCGATGCCGCTGCCCGCGCTGCCAGACGGCTCATCTGCATCGTGCGCTCCGGCTCCTCGGACAGCACCGAGAGCACGATGTACTCGAAGAACGTCAGCTCAGACTCACGTTGCATCCGCGCGTCCAGGGCAGCCGGCAGGCTGATCATGATCGCCGAGTTGGCCAGCCATGCCGCCCGCTCGTCGTCACTCAGCCACCGGGTTCCGGTGGACCTCGCCGCTGCCCCTTCCCTGGTCATGAGGGCACCCTACGCGTCAGTTGTTGACGCTTCAAGTTCAGGCAGGTAGAACTTGAAGCGTCAAGTTAGCCGGGTGGCGCCGGTGGATCGACCGGGAAGGACCACGCAATGCACACCACCTCACTGGGCGGACTCGACGTCTCGCGCGTCGGCCTCGGGGCCATGGGAATGTCGGCCTACTACACCGGAGCCGGCCGCGACGAAGCCGAGTCGATCCGGACGATCCGGCGTGCTCTGGACCTCGGCGCCACCCACCTGGACACCGCCGAGGTGTACGGGCCGTACACCAACGAGGAACTGGTGGGTCGCGCGATCAGGGGCCGCCGCGACGAGGTCGTCCTGGCCACCAAGTTCGGCCTCGTCTCGCACACCGGCAGACCGGGAACGGACAGCACCCCCGCCAACATCCGCATGGCCGTGGAGGGCTCCCTACGACGGCTCGGCACCGATCACATCGACCTCTATTACCAGCACCGGGTCGACCGCGGCACCCCCATCGAAGACACGGTAGGAGCGTTGCGCGAACTGGTGGTCGCGGGCAAGGTGCGCCACATCGGCCTGTCCGAGGTGTCGGCGACGACGATCCGCCGGGCCCACACGGTGCATCCGGTGGCCGCCGTCCAGACGGAGTACTCGCTGTGGACCCGCGACCCCGACGGCGCCGTGCTGAGCACGCTGCGGGAACTCGGCATCGGCCTCGTGCCCTACTCGCCGCTCGGACACGGCTTCCTCACCGGCGACATCCGCTCCCTCGACGGCCTGGACGCCACCGACTGGCGGCGCACCAACCCCCGGTTCACCGGCGACAACCTCACCCGCAACCTGCGTATCGTCGAGGAGGTCCGCGACGTCGCCGGCGAGGTGGGTGCCACGCCCGCGCAGATCGCGCTGGCCTGGCTACTCGCGCAGGGTGAGGGCATCGCGCCCATTCCGGGCACCAGGCGCGTCGACCGACTTGAGGAGAACTGCGCCGCCGACGGCATCCGCCTCACCGCCGGCCAGATCGCCCGCCTGAACAACCTGACCCCGGCCTCCGGCGATCGACACGCCGCGGCCGACATGGCCGGCATCGAAGGGTGAGGACAGTGGCCGATCAGGGCGGTCGTGCTCATCGCGTAGATCCGGTGGAACGCACCGGCCCAGGCGTCCGGTTGGCACCGCGTGCGGGGTGAACCCCATAAGTAGAATTGCCCATTCCACTTGGTACGGTGAGGCCCATGCAGGAGTCCGTGGGATCCGGCCGGGCGTTGCGGCGTGATGCGCAGGCGAACCGGCAACGCATCATCGAGGCCGCCCGCCAGACGTTCGCGACGCGCGGAGTGTCCGCGACCTACGACGACGTGGCCCAGCAGGCCGGCGTCGGTGTCGCCACCGTCCACCGACGCTTCCCGACCAAGGAGTCGCTGCTCGCGGCCGCTCTCGAGGAGCGGCTGGAGCGGCATGCCGCAGCGATCGAGGCAGCGCTGCACGCACCGACCGGCTGGGACGGCCTTGTGCGTTTCCTGTGCCGTGCCGCGCAGTTGCACGCCACCGACCGTGGTGTCCGCGACGTCGAGCTGGGAACGGGTTTCGACGAGCGTTACCTGGCGCAGATCCGTGCCCGGATCATGCCCACCATCCGGCAGTTGGTCGAGCGGGCCCGCACAGAGGGCACGTTGCGTCCGGACGTCACCGCCGAGGACATCCCCGTGCTGCTGACCATGATCAGTGAGGTCGCGCACCACAGCCAACAGGTCCGCCCCGAGACCTACACCCGCTACCTGCGGCTACTCATCGACGGCCTGCGCGCCTCGCCGGAGGTGAGCGATCTGGGCACGCCGACCACCAGCGCCGATGTCGACGCGCTGCTACGGCAATGGCTACCCGGTGCTCGACGACGCCCCTGACGTCGTCCACGAACCCGGGTGTGGGCTCGCCTCTCCGGACGGCGCCTGGCACGCCGTCGATCCGGTGCCCGCCCGACCTCGCCTGGGCAGCACGCCGTCTGCCCCGAGACAGACATCGACCCGATCTGGAGACCTTCATTGCGCGCGTACGAGCTGACCAGATTCGGCGGCCCGGAGGTTCTCCGCCTCGCTGACCGCAGTGACCCGGTCCCGGGAGCCCACGACGTGGTCGTCGACACCCGCGCGGTCGGCCTAAACCCGATCGACGTCCTGCAACGCTCCGGCACCTTCCGGTTCGCCAATCCGATGCGGTTTCCCGTCGTACCCGGGAACGAGTTCTCTGGCGTCGTGTCGGCCATCGGCTCCCGTGTGACGGGCCTCGCCGTCGGCGACGCCGTCTTCGGCCGCACCAACAAGGCACGCCTCGGCGCACTGGCAGAGAAGGTCGCCATCGAGGCAGACCTGGTCGCACCGATGCCGCGCACACTCGACTTCACCGCCGCTGCGGCCGTCCCGCTGGCCGGCACCACCGCCCTCCAGGCCATCCGCGACGCCCTCGCGGTCCAGGCCGACGACAGGCTACTCATCACCGGTGGCTCCAGCATGGTGGGCATGTTCGCGACCGCACTCGCCGCCCAGGCCGGCGCCCACGTCGTGACCACCGCCTCCGCCGCGTCCGAACCGCTCCTGCGTAACCTCGGCGCCGCCGAGGTCATCGACTACCGATCCCGAGGCGCCGACGCCGCCCATGGGCAGTTCAGCAGGATCTTCGACCTCGTCGGCGGTCCTCAGATGACCGCATTGCTGGAGTTGGTGTCCCCTGGCGGCCGGTTCGTGACGATCACCTCGACCCCGACGCCCGGATCGATCCGGCACGACTACCCGATGCCCGCCTGGCGTGCCGCAGCCCTCGAGACGGCCCTGTGGCTCGCCACACTCGTGCCCCGGCGGCGCGCACGCGCCGGAGACTTCACCTACCGGTTCCTGTCCATGCGTCCCAGCGGACAGGACCTGCGTGATCTGGGCAGGCTCGTCGACAGCGGCACCCTACCGGTGAAGATCGACAGCACCTACCGCTTCGACCAGGCGGCGGAGGCGTTCGCCAGGGTCGAGACCCGCCGGGCCAAAGGCAAAGTCGTCGTACGGGTCATTGATGACCGCCAGGACAGCGAGCCTGACGAGGCGTCGGCGAAGGTGCCCGTCACCTGATCAGGGTCGAGCCAGGGGTACGGCGCCGGCCGCCCCTGCGGCCGGTCCCTGGATGCGGTCCGGCCTACAGGAAGCGCTCGGGGTCGAAGCTTTCGAGGTCGATGATGCGCACTCGCGGAAGCACGTTCGTGAAGCAGCCCGCGTCCTCTTCGATGTCGAATATCTGCAGGCCCGGCAGGTCGGCGAAGCCGGCGTTGAGGAACTCTTTGAATCCGACGATCGCGACCTGATGATCACGTTGCAGGAGTTCGCCGACCTGCGGTAGGAAGTCGCCGTCATGGCTTGCCAGCATGACATTGCCCGAGCGCCGGGCGATGGCCTCCAACGTCCGCTGGATGCCGATGTCCACCACCTTCTGATCCGGCGACCCCGCGAGCGGGATGGGCCGGTACTCCATGCTCAGGAGGGCCCGGACGAAGGGCATCGGCAGACCGCCACCCGAGGCGTTGAGGAAGAACAGTCCCTTCACCGGCCGCTGCCACGTGTCCCGCGCGAACTCCCGCAGACGCTCCCACCGGGGTCGCTCGGCGGGGGCCGGCCGGCGTTCCAGAACACTGTTGCCGAGCGTGGCATCGATGTTCTCCCCGTCCACGATGAGATATGTGACGGGTTCCGGTGTTTCGGGCATAGACGTGCCTCTCAAGTCGAACAGCGAGCGCGGACCGGTCGAGCCCGCGCGGTGACGCGCCGGAGAACACTGTGCTCATGGTCAGGGTATTGCCTACCAGCCCGGGCGGTCCGGCCGAGGCCGGACCGCCCGGGGATCGGTCAGGCGCGGGTGCGCTGCCGCAACCTGGTCGACGCGACCGCGCCGATCGCCATGAGGACCGCGACGACCAGGGACGGCAGGGCGTCCGGCCGGTACAGGAGTTCGCCCGACGGCCCGGCGTTGCCCAGTTGGTGGAGCGTGCCCAGCAGGAGGGTGGGAGCGGCGGCGATCAACAGGCGCTGGTCGGCCGTCGCCACCCACAGGAAGGCGGCCGCACCGGCTATCACCGTGCCGGCGGCAACGATCTGTGCGCTCGTGTCGACCCTGCGCAAGCCTCCGGCGGAGATCAGGTGCAGGGCGAGGATCCCGGCGGTGACCAGAACGGCGTTGGCCCGGGGTGCTGGCGGCACGTCCGCCGGACGCCGCAGACCCACCACGATCAGAGGCGTGGCGAGAACCGGCGCCCACCACTGTGGCAGGGAGTTGAGGAACAGGTACTGGGAGATCGCGGTCGGCACCACCGCCGCAGCCACCACCAGGACGGCAGCGGTGCGGGTACGTCCCGCGACGAGCGCCACCAGGGCCGCGCCCACCATGATCGTGTGGATGCCCTGATTCCGCAGGACGGCCAGAGGGTCCGAGAGTCCGCCGAACTGGAACGCCTCGACGATGTCGTCCAGGCCGATGAGCACACCCAGCGCCAGCAGCGCCATCGCGGCCAGATGGATGCCCTGCCAGAGCAGGACGGCGGTGGGTCGCGCCGCGGTGCTGCCGCCGTGTACCCGGAGGGCGCCCCGGATCAGCGAGGCCGCCTCCCGGACGCTGGGCCAGCGGCGGGTGGTCGGTTCGTCACCGATCAACGTGTCGATCAGCTCGTCGGCACGTTCGCGGCGGTAGCTGGCCGGGTACGCCCGCAGCAGCACGCGGTAGCGCTTCTCCAGAACATCAGAACTCATGCTGGTCTGATCCTCCCGATAGAAGGTCGGGCGCTCCCCTGGGGGGAACCCCCTTGCGGCAGGCGGTCCATGACCACCCGGGCGGCGCGGGCGAGCCGGTCGGCTTCCTCGGCGAGTACGTGGTAGCCCTCGTCGGTGAGCCGGTAGTAGCGACGGGCACGCCCGTTGACGATCTCTTCACCATCGGCGGTGATGAGTCCCTCGCCGAGCAGCCGGTCGATCACCGAATACAGCGAGCCGGCAGCGAGTGTCACCCGCTCGTCGGACAGCTCGGTCACCCGCTTGATCACGGCATAACCGTGGAGCGGGCCACCGAGCAGGGCAGCAAGGACGAAATACGACGGTTCTCGGAGCGCGGGACGCGAAGTAGATCGCATGACGCTCAATATACAAGCTAGATGAGTATCCAGCTAGGGTGACCATACCGTCCACTGGAGCTGGATCGAGCTGTGCGTCGCCACGCCCGCCGGTCGAGCGTCACCGTCGGACAATGACAGCATCTATGCAAATCGATCGAGAAGGGACTTGCTGGTCCTGTTGCCCCCCGGGCGACGGCCCAGAGGTCGCGCTGGGCTGATCGAATGCGACCGCAGAGGATCGTCGTTGTCGTGGCAGCGCGTCAGTGAAGTCGCCCGCGCTCGGGCGGGTTCCGGATGCCTGTCGCACTGCTTCCCCGACGCGTGTGCTCGGCTGTCCGTTACCGACTGATCTCGGTCGGTAGACCGTTGCGTTCGAGGAGCAACAACAGCACCCGCAGGTTCGGCACCCGGCGGACCTGGACCGAAACTGGCTTCTCGGCGCCGCGGATCCAGATCTTGAGCCGAACCCGACGCAGTCGAACCACGGCGACGTCGGAGAAGGACGCAAACCCGCCGGCCGAGGCGATCCCGTCCGGGGTCACCGTGAGCGGTCCGAACTCGACGCGTCCAGCCGACTCCAGTTCGGCGAGCACCTGCGGGAGGCGAACCGAGGCCGAACGGCGCTCCACCTGCTCACCCAGGTCCTCACCGTCGACCAGCGGCGGCTTCTCCAGGTTGATCCTGGTGCCGTCGGCGAGCCGCAACCGACAGCGGTGCATCGTCGTCGCGCCGCTCTCGCTGTACATGCGAAGGTGGTAACGCCAGACCTCGGCGATGTCGGTCCAGGCGATCACGTGGGTGAGTCGGGTGTGGTCCTCGGCGGCCAGCAGGCCGCCCTCGCACAGGTAGAACCGGCGCCTGATCAGCCGCCGGGTGTCCACCGCGCCCCACCCGGCGAGCAGCACGGCCGCACCGGTCAGACCACCCATGACCACGATCCCGACCGTGGCGGTGACTGCGGTCGTGGCGAAGCCGAAGATCACTGCGAACCCGAGGAAAGCCAAGGTCGAACTGACGCTGAGCGAGTAGGTCGGCCGGAAGGCCCGCTCCACCCGACCGAATCCGATCTCCCGCGCGGCGTCCCCTATCGAGTCTGGTAAGCCGGACATGCTTTCAGGCTAGAGCGCCCAGGCCACGTCGAGGTTCTGGAGACGCCGAAGCCGCCTGGCAGGTCCTTGGAGAGGCCGAGGAGTACCGGTCCCGGAGACTGACCAACAGCGACGCTGGCCGGAGAGACTCCGGCGGTGGACAGACCGCTATCGCTGACATCGCGCCCTGCCACGGCAGGAACGGGCATTGCCGGGAGGTAATCACAGTGGAGCCTGCGGGTTCGAGGGCCATCGTGGGGGTGGATCCCCCGCTGTGCTCCCGTCACGGCAGGTCCAGGGTGTCAGGACTGACCGAGCCGCTCGGCCAGGGAAACGATGATCCCTTCCGGCCCTCGGACGTAGGCCATCCGCCACGCTCCCTCGTACTCACCGATGCCGCCGACCAGTCCGTAACCCTCATTCGCCGCCCACTCGACAACGGCGTACACGTCATCGACCTCGAAGGCCACGTTGCGCAGTCCCAGCTCGTTGGCCATGGCGGTCGGCGAGCCCGTTACAGGCTCGGGCCGCACGAACCTTGAGAGCTCCACGCGGGCGCCGCCGTCGGGCGACGTCAGCATGACGATCTCGGTACGGGAGTCGGGAATGCCGCAGACCGTGTCCAAGAATTCGCCCTCCACGAACGTCCTACCCTCGACCTGCAGGCCGAGCGCCACGAAGAAGGCGCACGCCACATCGAGATCCGCGACGGTGATGCCGACGTGGTCGAAGCGCCGCACAAATGACATGAGCTGATCTCCAATCGCCCTGCCGACCGCGCCTCTGCCCCGGTCGGCGTTCTCGGCACCCGAGCCGATTCACCGGGCCTGTCGCCACCTTATGCATCCATGACTCGGGGAGGCCGAAGTCCAGGACCGTGTCGGTCTCCGGATCACGGCATTGCATTCCGGGAGCAGCCCGCACCGTTTCGTTCGCTCTGACCGCCCGACGCCGAGCCGGGGGCTGGCAGGCTAGGTTGCTCGGATGAGTCTCCTCGATGACGTCGCGAGGCGTGACAACTGGCGATGCTGGGTCTGCGACGAGGTGGTCGACGCCCACATGTCGGTGAACGACCCGCGCGGTCCCAGCGTCGACAGCCGGACCGCCGACAAGAAGGCCAAGGTCACCGAGCGGCTCGCGCATCGTGCCTGTAACACTCGCAAGGGCGCGGTCAAGGTGGTCATCGCCTGGCCGGACCGTCTGCACGTGGTGGAGCCCGCACCGCTCATCGCCGTCGCCGAGCGACTCGAACGCAAGGGGGGCCGCGAGTTGGTCGCCCGCTGTCCGAGCCGGAAGGATGCCCAGGAGGCGGCGGACTGGCTGGTCGACCGGTTCTCCCGGCTGGTGCCCGGGTTGCCGGTGACCGCGAGTGTCGACGCGGGCGGCGGGCAATACCTCGTCGCCTTGGCCACCGGTCGCCGCTGACCGACTGCCGGGTCGATCAGGTCGTCGCCGACCCGGGCAGCCCGCAGGATGATCAGCGACGACGGTCCGCACATCCTTCATGCGACCTGAAGCAGCGGATCTGCTGCGAAAGCGCTAGGCGGGATCCCGCTGGTCCAGCCACGCGAGGATCACCTGGTTTGTCTCGTCCGGCCTCTCCTGTTGGATCCAGTGACCGCAATCGAGGCTGACCACGTCGGCGTTCGGCACGAAATCTGTCAGTCTCTGCGACCTCGCGACCGTGTCGCGGTCGCCGTAGATCATGAGGGTGGGTTGTCGGATGATCGGGTCCACGTCCGCCAGCAGATGCCAGTTGCGGTCCAGGTTTCGATACCAGTTGACGCTGCCGGTGAATCCGGTTGCTTCGAAGGCGGAGACGAAGACGGCCAGTTCGCTGTCGCTCATGATGGGCTCGCCGGGTGGGGTTTTCCTCCTGGCGAGGTTGATCATCGCGTTGCCCGGCTGCGGCGCCGTGAGGGGCACGTCCCTGCGGTACAGGTTCCGCAGGAACTGGAACGTGTTCTCCTCGAAGACGGCGTCCGCGACGCCCGGCTGCCGGTTGAAGTGGACGAAGTAGAAGTCGCCTCCGAGCATCTCCTCCATGGCCTCGATCCAGGGCCTGTCCCCTCGCTCGAGGTACGGCAGGCTCAGGTTGATCACCGTGTTGACCCGCTTCGGATGCAACAGGGTCAGGCCCCAGACGACGGCGGCACCCCAGTCGTGGCCGACGAAGGTGGCGTCGGCGTATCCGTAGTGATCGAGCAGTGCGACGAGGTCACCCGACAGGTGGGTGATGTCGTAGTCGGTGACGTCGGTCGGGCGGGACGAGTTTCCGTAGCCTCGTTGGTTCGGGACGATGACGTGGTAGCCCGCTGCCGCCAGGGCGGGCATCTGATGGCGCCAGGAGAAGGCGTGCTCCGGCCAGCCGTGACAGAGCACGACGGGGTTCCCCGCGTGCTGCCGGCCGACTTCGAAGACTTCGAGTTCCACCCCGTTGACGGCGATGCGGGTGGGCTCGGGAAAACCGTTTGTCATGCCGGCATCCTGCCGACCGATACCGGTCACCTCCTGACCGGTTTTCGTGAAAGTGTCGGCGGGGTGCGAGCCGACCGGTTGATGGCCATCCTCCTGCTGCTGCAACGGCGCGAGCAGGTGACAGCAGCGGAGGTAGCCCGGGAGTTGGAGGTATCCGAGCGCACCGCCCGCCGCGACCTCGACGCCCTGGGTGTGGCCGGGGTTCCGGTGTACTCCGTGCAGGGCCGGGGCGGCGGCTGGCGCCTCGTGGGCGGTGCCCGCACCGACCTGTCCGGGTTGACCGCGGGTGAGGCCCGCGCCCTCTTCCTGGTCGCCGGCCCGGCTTCGTCCGCGACGCCGGCCGTGAAGGCGGCGCTGCGCAAACTCGTCCGAGCTCTGCCGGAACCCTTCCGGGTGCAGGCCGAGGCGGCAGCGTCGTCGCTCGTCACGGACCCGCAGCGATGGGGGTGGAGCCGGGTCGAGCCCCGACCGCCTCGCTTCCTCGACGCGCTCCAGGACGCGGTGATCCGTGGCGTCCAGGTCCGGCTCGGCTACGTCGACCGCGACGGCACTGCAACCGAGCGCACCGTGCACCCGCTGGGCATCGTGGCCAAAGGCCCCTCCTGGTATCTCGTCGCCAACACCGACGCCGGTCGGCGGACCTTCCGCATCGACCGTGTGTCCACCGCCGTTGCGACCAGCGACCCGGTGCACCGGCCCGACGACTTCGACCTCGCCGAGAGTTGGCGCGCGATCGCCGACGAGGTCGATCGCAGGCGGACACCTCTCGAAGTGCAGGCAGTGTGTACGCCGCAAGGGATAGGCGTGCTCCGGATCGGATTCGGCAGTCGGCTCGAGGTGGGAGGTTCCAGGCCCGACGGCCGCATCGAGGTCGTGATCCGCGGCAACGACGAACACACCCTCGCTGGCGAGTTGGCCGGGCTGGTCGAATGGATCGAGGTGACCGGCCCTCCGGGCGTACGAGGCCACCTGGCCTCGATCGGCAACGCGCTCGTCGGACGATACGGGTAGGCGTGGCGTGCCCTGGCTGGGGCCCGCGCGTACTCGGTCTCAGATGTGATCCGGACACGGCGCCGACGCGAGTGTCGGCGCCGTGTCCGGTGGGGCTGCCTCTGCCGGGTGGTGATCAGTTGGAGCGTGAGAGCAATTGGTCGGCGGCGCGTTGGATGCTCTGGCTGAAGTAGGCGACGTCGGTGTAGTTGGGGGTCGGCTCTTCTCCGTTGTCCCAGTCACAGTCCGAACCGGCGCTCACGATGCCGACCTGCTCCCAGATGCCGTTGGGGAGACGGTGCAGGGCGGGCCCACCGGAGTCACCGGCGCAGTGACTCTTCTGGTTCACCGACTTCGCGCAGATCGTCGACCTCGGGTACTCGGGGTGCTCATCCCACCAGGGATCGTCGAAGCACTGCTCGTCCGGCAGGAACGGCAGCTTCACCTTGTGGAGAAAACGTTCCTGAGGGTCGCCTGACTTCTTCGTGCCCCAGCCCGCCACGGTCAGCGTCCGCACCTGTCGGGGCTCGGTGGCCAGCCGCAGGGCGGGCAGGTCCAGTGGCCGCTCCAGCTTGACCACCGCCCAGTCCGGTCCATTCCACCACTCGGTTCCGCCGATGTGGGCGGTGGATCGGGTCGTCGTCCGGCGCGGGTGCTTGAGGTCGACGGCGCCCGAGACGACGGTGAAGCTGTCGCCGGGCTGTTCATCGACGCAGTGCTGGGCGGTGAGCACCAGTTGCGGGTGGATGAGGGTTCCGCCGCAACCCACCGGCAGGAGCCGGACCATCCACGGGAACTCACCGGGCGCGGCCCGTTCACCGCCGCTGATGGCGGCGGCCGGGGCGGCCGACACCAGCACGGCGGCCACCGCCACCACGGCGACCAGGAGTCGTTTCACACGCATCTGACACCCTTCGAAGATCTACCGGTACGGAGGTAGAACGGAACTCGAGGGCATCTTCGTTGCATTCCGGCGGCAATCGGCGCGCCGGATCGGAGAGCGCATCGCGCAACGCCCGAGCGGCACCTCCACTGAGCTGGCATTCCGCATCGCGCCACGGCTGTCGGGGTGGAGCCATCCTGGTGACCTCGGCGCACCGGTGGGCACCCGACACAAGAGGTACGGAAAGTGTCGGGTGATCGGGGCCGGCGCCGTCGCACGATGGGGGTATGGATGACAAAACCCTGGTATCCCGTTTTCTTCGGGACGGCTTCGTCAAGCTGGAGGGCGCCGTCGCGCCGCGTGTCGCGGCGGACTGCGCGCGGCTGCTCTGGCGGGAGACGGGTTGCGACCCGGACGATTCAGCGACGTGGACGCAGCCCGTGCACTGGGTGCCCGGCTTGGCGCAGGGGCCGTTCGCCGCCGCTCCGAACTCCCCGTTCCTCCATCACGCGTACGACCTGCTCGTCGGTGCGGGACGCTGGGAGCCGCGTTACTCGCTGGGCGCGTTTCCGCTGCGCTTCCCGCACGAGGAGGAGCCGGACGACGCGGGCTGGCACATCGAGGGCAGTTATCTGCCGGAGGGCGAGAGTTGGTACTTCACCAATCTGCGCTCCCAAGGGCGGGCACTGCTGATGCTGTTCCTGTTCAGTGAGGTCGGTGAGGCGGACGCCCCGACCCGGATCCGGGTCGGCTCCCACCTCGACGTGCCGAAGGTGCTGGAGAAGTACGGGGAGGACGGAGCGAGCGGACTGGCTCTTGCGCCTGACCTGGTGGCGGCGTCCGAGCACCGGCCACTCGCCCTCGCGACCGGATCTCCGGGTGATGTCTTCCTGTGCCACCCGTTCCTGGTGCACGCGGCGCAGCCGCACCACGGAACGCGGCCCCGCTTCATGGCGCAACCGCCGCTGATGCCAGCCGCGCCGTACGAGCTGGAGCGGGCCGATGGCGCATACTCACCCGTAGAGATCGCGATCCGTCGGGGTCTCGGACAGGATGCCCTCGGTCCGGACGGGGACGGCACCGACCGCAGCGCCGTGGCGACTCGCTCCGTGCGTTCCTGAGCGCCTGGCCGAAGGTCTTGTCGGTAACCCCGGGAGGCCGGAGGCCGGTGACGGGTGGCAGGCAGGGTATGGGCGAGTACGGAGACGGGGTTGGCAGTGGTTCTGCGAGTGAGTGGCCGCAACGCGCGGTTCCAGCAGTGGGAAGCTCTCCTCGGTAATCGGACCAAGCGGCAGCGGCGTGGCGAGTTCCTCGTGCAGGGCGTACGCCCGATCACCATGGCCGTCGAACACGGCTGGCAGATCAGAGAGCTGCTCTACGACAGCAGTGCTCAGCTGTCCGGCTGGGCCCGCGAGACCCTGGACGCCGTCCGGGCCGACACGTTCGCCGTCTCCCAGGACCTGATGCACGAGTTGGGAGGCAAGGCAGACACTGTTCCCGAGCTGCTGGCCGTGGTCGCGTTGCCGGAGGACGACCTGCGTCGTGTCCCGGTCGGTCCGACCATGCTCACCGTCGTGTTCGACCGGCCCACCAGCCCCGGCAACATCGGGACCCTCGTGCGGTCGGCGGATGCCTTCGGCGCCGGTGGTGTCATCGTCACCGGCCACGCCGCCGACGTGTACGACCCGAAGGCGGTCCGGGCGAGCACCGGCTCGCTGTTCGCCGTGCCCGTGGTCCGGGTGCCCTCCCACCAGGCCGTTCTCTCCTGGGTAGCGGACCTCCGCGCCCAAGGCATCGGCATGAGCATCGTCGGCACCGATGAGCGCGGCAGTCTGGACGCCGCCGAGTACGACTTCGCACAACCCACCCTGGCGTTGATCGGCAACGAGACCACCGGCCTCAGTTCCGGCTGGCGCGAGGCATGCGACCAACTCGTCCGGATCCCCATGGTCGGATCCGCCAGCTCCCTGAACGCGGCGACCGCCGCGACTGTCGTGCTGTACGAATCGGCACGTCAGCGGGCCGCCGTGGCCCGGCGGTAGGGTCCTCAGGCCACAACGTCTAGCCACGATAGCGGCCCAGGAAGGCCGACACGGGAGCGGTAGCTCGTGTCACCTGCGGACGTGGTTTGCCGGCGTGGCGGTCCGGGATTCGGCTGCTGTCTTGATGAGACCTGCCGCTTCATCGGGGTGAGAGACCATCGAGACATGACTGGCGGGGACCTCGACACTGGTCGCGCCCATACGGCTGGCGAACATGCGCTGGGCCTCCGGTGGGATCGCCTCGTCCTGCGTGCCGATCAGGTACCAGGACGGCAGGGACTTCCAGGCCGGCACCCCCATAGCTTCGGAGAAGATGGAAGCGGCGACGGGCTGCTGCACTGCGTGCATCACCTTGGCCTTGATGGGGTCCACGTCAGCGGCGAAGTGCCTAACGAAGTCGTCCTGCGATAGCCACGCGAAGCCCTGCTTGTCGGTGACCAGGTGCGCCAGCGCCGGTGGCGTCGGGCCCTGCGACTGCAAGGCGGCGAGAGACTCGCCTTCGTCGAGTCCGAACGCCGATATGTACGCCAAGCCGACCACGTTCGGTGCGTCGGTGCCCAGGGCAGTCATGATGGTGCCGCCGTACGAGTGTCCGGCCACGATCGTCGGGCCGTCCTGCATGTTCAGGACTTGGCGTAGCCGGCCGACATCATCGGCCAGCGCCGTCAGTGGAAACTGCGGGGCCGTCACCTGGTAGCCGTCGGCCTGTAGTCGCTCGATAACGCCGCTCCAACTGGAGCCGTCGGCCCACGCCCCGTGGACGAGTACGATCTTGGGTCGACCATTCATGTAGGTTCCTCCCCGATAACGTGAAGCGTCCTGTCTGCCGTGGTCGGCATGCCGGTTAGCTCCGGACCCCTCGCTGACCGTGGGGGTGTCGGAGATGAAGGACGCCGTCGTATACCAGATCGCCGTGCACCTAAACGTGCGCCGTAGGCTTCGCCGACAGCGACGACCGCGTCGATGTCGAGCGGTGCTGCATCGAGGTTCGTCCGCCGGCCAAGCCGGACGTCAGCGACAGCGCCCCGAGAGGTGTGCCCGTGACCGCCCGCGTGCCGGAGTTCAGCACGCGTTCCTTCCCAAGCGTGCGAACTCGTCGAGGGAAACGGTCTTCTGTACCTCTTCGTTGGCCACGATAGTGGTGATCAGGACCGATCCTGGTCTCAGGTCGGCCAGTTCAGGAAGCCGGAAGCTCACGTCGTGGGAGGTGAAGCTGTTGTTCCTGGTAAGAACCCGCATTTGGAAGACTGTGCCCAGGTCAGGGCCTGGCGAAGGCGGGAAGCCGGTCAGCTCGACGGTGGCCGGTGAGGTCGCGTCGCGCTGCGGTACGTCGTACCACCACTCCGGCCAGTTCACCGACGGAGCCGGTGCGGCGGACGGGGACGGCGATGCCAGATCGCCTGCGAGGCGGAGGACCACGACGTCCGGCGGCCGGTCCGCGCACCAGGCCAGAGCCGCGAGCGGCCGGCCGTCGGCGGCCGAGGTCAGGCCGGTGACGGCTCTGATCGCGGGTGTGCAGGACGTCAATCCCGCCAGGACCATCAGAGCGGCGGTCAGCGACGCGGCGGTTCGCTGCGCCGTCGTCATCGCGTGAACAGCCATGCTCCGACAATCGCAGCGTTGCGTCGATCTACGACCACGGTCTCGTCTCAGATCGATGACGGCTCGCGGCCAAAGCGAAGCGCCCGCTCAGCGGCAGATCCGTGCACTTCGTCGTCACCGTCTGCTGACGCACTCATGACGGTGAAACCTTGAAGTCCGGCCCGTCGTCTGGCACGACGAACGGAGAATGCCCTACGCCGACTGCGCGAGGGCCGGCTCCCTACCGATCGCCCGGGCCAGGGTGTGCCGGTTGGACTGGCGACGGCCGTAGGCGACCAGCGCCGCAAGTGCCTGCGGGGTACGGCCGGGACCGTTGCTACCATCCGAGCGTGAGCGGCTGTGTCGAAGCGAGGTGACACTGCCCGACCACCTTGATCGACTCGCCCCCCGGGGATCCTGGCCGGTTCGCCGGCCGTGCCCGGCGGACGTTCCCGACGAGCTGTAGCTCGTCCAGAGCATCGCGGACGCCATGGCCTGTCCGAAGCGAACAGGTCGCTTCCCGGCCCGAACGGGTCGCCCTTGGCGAGGCGGTAACGAGACCTCTGACAAAGCGGGTCCCGGACGCCTTTCGGTTGGCCCGTGTGGCTGGAAATCGCGGCGATGCGTTGATCGGTCGCAGCGCCGCACGACGCGGTTACCAAAAGGTGCCCTGGGCTCGGCAAAGTGCTCTCTTCCGGGCCTGGCTCCTTGCCCGTACGGTCGGTTCATGGCTGTTCACCTGATCGATCCACCCGGGTTGCCCGAGATCCCGATCTACAAGCAGGTGTCGGTGGCAACGGGTTCGAAACTTGTCCACGTCGCCGGTCAGGTCGCGTGGGGAGGCGGCGATCTGGCCACGCAGGTCGAAGAGAGCTACCTCAATGTGGGCACGGCGCTGGCCGGCGTCGGGGCTACGTTCGCTGACGTGGTCAAGCTGACGATGCACGTGGTCGACTGGAAGCCCGAGCTCATGCCGCAGGTGCTGGACGGGATCGCCCGCGCCTCGGTGAAGCTGGGTGTCACCATCGAGGCGCCCGCGTCGCTGTTCGGCATCGTGGCCTTGGACGTCCCCGAGCACTTGGTCGAGATCGAGGCGACGGCCGTGATCGACTAACCGCACCGATCAATTCGGGAAGCGTGTGCGCGAGTCCTCGATGTGGCCCAGGTATGTCTGGGTCCAGTCGCACATGCCGTCGACCACTGTGCGTAGCGCCTGGCCGGCCTCGGTCAGCGAGTAGTCGACGCTGGGCGGCACAGTCGGGTGCACGGTGCGCTCGACCAGGCCGTTGCGCTCCAACGTACGAAGGTTCTGCGCCAGCACCTTGTGGCTGATGCCGCCCACCTCGCGGCGTAGCTCGTTGAACCGCATGGTCCGCAGGCCGAGGAACTCGATGATGAGAAAAGACCACTTGTTGGCGATGTCCGAGAAGATCTCCCGCGCCAGCGAATCGGCCCGAGCCAGGTCGGCCTCGGGCGGCAACGCGCCGACCTCCTGTCTGTTCCCCATCCGGCCCACCCTAGTTCACCCCCGAGAAAGGGCGCCCGGACTCTGACTCCTGGGCGCCCCTGTCGACCTGTCGGCCGCCACTGCCGCAGCCGTTCGCGCCCGACGCTGATCGGGCGGGCGGCCAGTGCGGCGAGGCGGTCGGCGCGCGTGCGGACACTCCCAGATATCCAGCGACACTGCAGGTGCGGGACCGTACCGTGAGCTCATGCCCACGCAGGTGACCGTGCTCAACGGCGGATCGAGCGCAGGGAAGTCGGGGATCGTCCGGTGTCTCCAGGCGATCCTGCCGGATCCGTGGCTCGCCACGGGGGTCGACCGGCTTATCGAGGCGATGCCCGCGACCAGGCGTTCGCCGGAGAGTATCGAGCTTGCCGCAGACGGCACCGTCATCGTCGGGCCGGAGTTCGACCAGTTCCAGGAGGCGTGGATGGCCGGGGTCGCCGCGACTGCTGGCGCCGGTGCCCGGGTCATCATCGATGACGTCTTCCTCGGCGGCGCCGGATCTCAGCAGCGGTGGCGGGCCGTGCTCGACGGCCTGGACGTGAGATGGGTCGGTGTCCGCTGCGATGCGGAGGTCGCCGCCGGCCGGGAGATCGCCCGTGGCGACCGGATTCGAGGGATGGCCGTCGCGCAGGCTGACGTGGTTCACCGGGGCGTGGTGTACGACCTGGAGGTCGACACCACGCATACCGAGTCGATCCGGTGTGCCCACGAGATCGTGGCGCGCCTGTAGTAGTCCTCGGTATCCGACTCGCCGTGGAGCCCTATGAGCGGGACACGGTTCAGTAGCCGAGCAGGGCGATGATCAGGGAGGAGACGGCGGCCGTGAGGAGCACACCGCCGGTGCCGAGCCCGGTGACCGCGCTGACCGGCAGTGCACGGTTGCGGGCCACCGGCACGGCTGCGAGCGAGACCAGCGTGATCAACGCCGCCACCACGTGGATCAGCGGGTAGCCGATCAGGGCGGCGACCGGGAACAGGTGCACGCCGACGACGAACGCGATCCAGGCCGGGATGATGTCGCGGCGGCGTACGGCGGCAAGGATGCCGGCACCGAGCGCGGCGAGCCCGAATTCGATGCCGACCACGATGCCGAAGGTGCGGCTGGTCTCCGCGGTGAACGACGTGCCATCCGACCAGTGCCGCCAGGCCACGAGTGCTCCGAGTACCAGCACGAGCACGGCCGCGATCGAGGCGGCGACGAGTGGCTTGCGCCAGCGCGGTGGAGGTGCTTCCTGTGCCCAGCCGAACCAACTCATGGCGAAGAACCCGAAGACGACAGCGGTGGCTGCCGCATCGCGGACGTGTTCGGCGATCATCGATCTCCCACGGTGGCGGCGGCTCTGCGGTAGGAAGCTACCAGGTGGGCGGTCGCCGACCGAGCGGCCCACCTGGGCAGTTGTTCACGTACCGACTCGTAGCTGCCGTGTCCGGAGCTTTCTGATCCGTGCCGCTCTCCGCGTGCGGATCGGTGACCTCGTGGGGAGGCGCACCGTGAAGCGGGCGCCTCGGGCCGGATGGCCCTCGGCCTCGATGGTGCCGTGGTGGCTCGTGACGACTTCCTGGAGCAGCGCCAGTCCGAGGCCGAATCGGCGGTCTCCGGAGCCTGGGCCGCGGTGGAACCGGTCGAAGATCCGTCTGGCGTCCGCCTGGTCGAACCCTTTTCCGGTGTCGGCGATGACGAGTTCGGCGCAGTTGTCGACGGTCCGCAGCGTGACGGTGATCCGGCCTCCTGCGGGGGTGTGGGTCAGCGCGTTCGCCAGAAGTTCGCCGACGACGCGGCGCAGGGCCGACTCGACACCGGGCACCGGCAGCGGGTCGGCGGGGATGTCCAGGGCGAGGGTGATCTGACGTTCGGCGGCGCGTTCGGTCTCGGCGGCGACCGTCGTCGCGATCAGTGCGGTGAGGTCGACCGGCGGGTCTGGTGGCCGGTCGGCGGGGGCGGCGGCGAGGCGCGCGGAGAGCAGCAGGTCGTCGACGACTTCGCCGAGTCGGCGGGTGGTGCCGATCAGCCGCTCCAGGTCGTCGAGGTTCGTGGGGGTGCCGTCGTTGCGGGCTCGTCGGGCCATCAGTTGGGCTCGGGTGTGCACCTGGGCGATCGGGGTGCGCAGTTCGTGGCTGGCGTCGGCGACGAAACGGCGTTGTCGGGTCAGGGCTTCGGCGAGTGGTGCGACGGCGCGGCGGCCGACGATGACACCGGTCAGCATGGCGGCGAGTACGCCGACCGCTGCGGCGAGGCTGAAGGCGAGCAGAAGGTGCCGGCGGTCGGACAGTTGGAAGCGGGCGTCGAACACCGCTTGGATCACGCGGTCGCCGCGGGCTTCGGTGCGGATGTGGTAGGTGGTGCCGTTGCGCGTGAGCGTGGTGGTCTCGGTGGTCCGGGTGGTCGCCACGGCGTCCAGTGCGCCGGTCAGCGGGAAGCCCGGTGGCGGTGGGTTGAGGCCGGTGTGCACGGTGGTGCCGTCGTAGTGGAAGATCCAGCTGCAGGCGGGTGGGCCGGCGATCGAGCCGTGTGCGGTGCCCCACGCCAACTCGCGTTGGATCTGCGCTTCCTGGCTGTGGACCAGGATCGCGTAGGAGATGCCGCCGGCCAGGAGTAGTAGGGCGCCGATGGTCAGGCCGACGAACAGGCCGATGCGGAGTCGGGTCCGTCGGAGGATCGCGTGGTCGGTCGCCTGCATCAGAGGGTGCCGAGCCGGTAGCCGAGGCCGTGCACGGTGCGTATGACCGTGCGGCCGAGTTTGCGGCGGAGGTAGTAGACGTAGGTGTCGACGATGGATGCGGCGGCGGCCTCCTCGAAGACCCTGCGGCGCAGGGTGGTTCGTGGGTGGACGGTGGTGGGTTGGGCTGCCAGGACCCGAAGGAGTTCGAATTCGCGGGTGGACAGGGCTATTCGGGTGCCGTCGGGGAGGACCGCGTCGCGGGGTGCGAGGTCGAGGAGTCCGGCGCCGATACGGAGTACGTGGGTCGGCTCGGTGGTGCGTCGGCACAGGGCCCGGACGCGGGCGCTGAGTTCGTCGAGGTCGAAGGGTTTGATCAGGTAGTCGTCGGCGCCTGCGTCGAGTCCGGCGATCCGGTCGCCGACGGTGCCCAGCGCGGTGAGCATGAGGGTCCGGGCGGGGATCGCGCGGGCGCGTAGCCGGGTGACGAGGTCGAGGCCGTCGAGGGCGGGCAGCTTTCGGTCGATGACCATGACGTCGTAGGGTCGGGTGAGCCCGAGATGCAGTCCGCGTTGGCCGTCGGAGGCGCGGTCGACGAGGTAGCCGTCGTGGCTGAGCGTCTCGGTGAGTAACTCGGTCAGGTCGTCGTCGTCCTCGACCAGCAGTAGCCGGTTCGATCTTTCCCCCCGCATGTGTCCACGATCCCATAGATCCATGCCGATGCAATAACCAATAGTTGTCTCTTCAACTATGTGAAACCGCCATCGCGGGTGGGTGTGTGGTGTCGGAGTGTCGGGCTTCCCGACGCGCGATCCAGCTCAGCATCGGCGTGGTCATCAGGGTGGTGACCAGCGCGACCAGGACCAGCACGGTGAACAGGGCGGGGTTCACGATGCCCGCCTCCAACCCGACGTTGAGCGCGATGAGCTGCATGAGGCCGCGGGCGTTCATCAGTGCGCCGACGCGCAACGCGACACCCGACGGCTCCCCTCGAAGCCTGGCCGCAGCCCAGCAGGCGCCGAACTTGCCGACGATCGCCGCGGTCACGCAGGCCAGGGCGAAGAGCAGCACCGGCGGTGAGCCGAGCAGTCCGAATTCCGTGCGCAGACCCGAGTAGGTGAAGAACAACGGCAGGAAGAGCGTCGCCGCGACGGGCGTGAGGGTGTCCACCACCCGGTCGGTGTTGTCGGTGCGCGGCATCACCACGCCGACGGCGAACGCGCCGAAGACCGCGTACAGCCCGATCTCGTCGGTGTACCAGGCGACCAGGAAGAGCAGCGCGACGGTGCCGAGCAGCCGGGCGCGGTCGTTGAGAGCGCGGTGGGTCATCAGCGCGGTGGTGATCGGACGTCCGCCGAACCAGAGCAGAAGTCCGAACAGGAGCGTGCCGCCGGCGGTGACGATCGCGGGACCGGCGCGGCCGGAGGCGACAGCGAGGACGGCGGCGAGCATGATCCAGGCGGCCAGGTCGTCGATCGCGCCGCTGGCCAGGGAGAGTGTGCCGTGCCGGGTGCCGGCGTGGCCGCGTTCGGTGATGATGCGGGCCAGCATCGGGAACGCGGTGATGGCCAGGGCGACGCCGACGAACGCGGCGGAGACCCCGAGTGAGGTGCCGTCGGCTCTGACCGGGACGGCGTCGGCGGTCACCAGGACCAGCAGCACTCCCAGCAGGAGCGGCGCGAGGACCCCGGCCAGGGAGACCACTCCGGCGGTGCCGGCGAGGCCGGCGACCCGGTGGGCGCTGAACGCGTACCCGGCCTGGAACATGAACAGCACCAGACCGACCTGGCCCACGACGTAGAGGATCGGCAGCAGGGGTGCGGGGAACAAGGCGTTCTGCACGTCGGGCAGGAAGAGTCCGAGCAGCGACGGACCGAGCAGTACGCCGGCGAGCATCTCGCTGACCACGGCGGGCTGGCCGGCTTTGCCGAGGAGCCAGGCGACTCCTTTGCAGAAGATCAGGATCACCGTGACGGCGATGAAGAACCGTGGTGCCAGCTCTGTGGGGGTCATCGGACCGCCTTCTCGAAGTAGGTGGTGCACAACCGTTTCCGGCGGGCGTCGACGACCATGAAGGTGCCGAAGACCAGTTGTCGGACGCTGCGGCCCACATCGGCCCACCGGTCCCGCAGCCGCATGGCGGCCAGCCGCAGCCGTCCCGGGCCGGGGTGCCCGGGCGGGGTCAGGTAGGCGGGGCCTCGGCTCGGCAGCGACCGGGTGTGGGAGGCCGAGGAGGTCAGGGCGTACCGGCGCAGGACCTCGCGGGTCGCCGCGCGCAGCATGATCGGCGCGGTGCCGCGGGCCGGGCAGGCCCGGTTGGCGGGTACGCCGAACGGGATGAAGTGTGCGTCGCCGCGCGCGAGCGTGCGCCAGCGGTCCGGGGCGAACCGGCCATCGGCGGCGGCTCCCCCTCGGTGGAAGGCCGGGTAGTTGAACAGCAGCACCGACCCGGTGGGCAGGGACAGCCCCGTGGGCAGCGTGATCGGTGCCGAGGTGATCCGGTGGGCGACGCCGAAGAGCGGGTACACCCGCAGTGTCTCGTCGATGACCCGGTCGAGCGCGTCGTCGTCGGCATCGTGTTGGAGCTCGGGATGTGTGGCCAGCGCCAGCAGCACGTGCGCCATCGCCTCGGACATCTGCACGATCGCGGTGTTGAAGAAGGCGCCCTGTAGGTACCAGGCGGTGTCCTGGGTGGAGAACGGGGGTGGCAGTGTCACCGGACACGTGCCTGCCTCGATCCGGTCGCGCAGGTGTCGGGTCAACCGGTCGCGTCGGTGCATGTGGCGCGGCCCGAGGCACTTGAGCGCGGTGACGACGTCGTCGGCGTTGGCGACGATGAGGGCCCGGGCGGCGGGTGTGGCCACCTCGTCGAAGACCAACTCGTGGTAGACCTCGGCCCAGACCGGCATCATCAGGTCACGCAGCCGCACGTGGCTGGTTCGGTCAGCGGGTAGTTCGTCGAGCACCCGGCGGGTGGCGGCGGTGGCGAGGGCGTCGGCGCGTTCCCGGCGGATGGCCAGGACCCGTCTGGTGGTGGCGGCGACCGTCCGGTAGCGCTCGCCCGGCTCCAGGTGTTCCTGGTGCATCTGCGGCCCGGGTGCCAGCCAGTACCAGAACAGGTCCGACAGTCCGGCTCCCCGGCTGCGGCCGTCGGCGGCCGGGTCCGCGTACACCCGCTCGAAGTGGTCCATGCCGACGGTGGGGCCCGGGACCGGAATGCCCTCACTGCCGTTGACTCTGGCGAAGACCCATTCCCGGAGTCGGACGACGGCCGGTGGCAGCCAGTACGGGACGGTCCAGGCGGCGCCGCACACCATCAGGACGGTCAGGACGGTCGTGGTGCTCATCCGGGTGCCGCCGTGGTGACCAGGTCGCCGGTCAGGTCGCCGGGTACGGCGGCGCCGGCCAGCGCCATCGCCCGGTCCAGGTCGGCGTGCAGCAGGTCGAGGACGTGCCGCACGCCGTCGGTGCCGCCCACGGCGAGGCCCCAGAGCACCGGGCGTCCGATCAGCACTGCGGTCGCGCCGAGTGCGAGCGCCACCAGGATGTCGGTTCCCCGGCGGATGCCGCCGTCGAGCAGCACCGGTAGTCGACCCTCGACGGCGGCGACGATGCCGGGCAACGCGTCGAGGGTGGCGACCGCTGCGTCGAGTTGTCGGCCGCCGTGGTTGGAGACCAGCACACCGTCGATGCCGTGTGCGACGGCCAGCCGGGCGTCGGCGGGGTGCAGGATCCCCTTGAGCAGGATCGGCAGCGTCGTCAGTTCCCGCAGCCGGCCGACGCGTCCCCAGTCGAGCCCGGCGTCCATCTCGATGTCGCGGATCCGGCCGCTCGGGTCGCGCATGTTCTCGCAGACCAGGCCGGGTGGCAGGTCGACGAAGCGGTGCCGCAGGTCGCGTTCGCGTCGGCCGAACACGGGCGAGTCGACCGTGACGACCAGGGCGCGGCAACCGGCGGCCTCGGCGCGCCGGACCAGGGCGGCGGTGAACGCGAGATCCGACTGTGGATAGAGCTGGAACCACAGCGGTCCGCCGACGGCGGCGATCTCCTCGACCGGCCGGGTCGCGGCCATGCTGACCACCATGATCGTGTCGACGTCGGCGGCGGCGCGCGCGGTGGCTACCTCTCCCTCGGGGTGGGCCAGCCGGTGGAAGGCGGTCGGTGCGATCAGCACCGGCATCGAGACTCGACTGCCCAGAAGTGAGATCCGCAGGTCGCGGTCGCGCGTGCCGCGCAGGATCCGGGGCAGGATCCAGCGTCGGGTGAAGGCGTCCTCGTTGGCGCGCAGCGTGCGTTCGTCGCCGGCCCCGCCGGCGAAGAAGTCCCAGTGCACGGGGTCCAGGCGACGCCGTGCACCGTCGGCCACGTCGGCCAGGTTGAGCTGCGTTCCGTCCAGGGTGAGCATGTCAGCCCTGTGCGCTGCTCAGGCAGCGGTCGAGGAACGCGGTCAGCGGCGCGACGTGGACATCGGGTCGGTCCCACTGGTTCTCCAGGTTCTCCGCCAGGTGGTGGGTGTCCACGACCTGCCCGTCCCGGTGGTAGCGGACGACGGGGTGCAGGTAGGCGGCGGCGTGGGCCTGGCCGACGACGTTCTGGGCGACCCGGCCGACCGTGATGTCGAACGGATCCACCTGGTCGTGCTCGGGGCCGTACTCCAGGGTCACGACGAAGGCGTGCCGGTGGTCGTGGTCGGCGGTGCGCAGGCCGGTCTCGGTGAAGTAGTCGACGGGTACCTCGTCGTGGTAGCGCGCGTGTGGTCCGGCGACGGTGACCACGTCGGCGAGGAAGCCGAACTGCTGCCACAGGGCGGAGGTGCGGTTGACGCGGGCGATGATGGCGTCGGTGATCGACTCCGCGGTGGCGTCCAGCGCCGCCGACGGCCAGGGCGTGTCGTCGTACCGTCGTTCGAGGATCTTGTGCAGGGCCCGCACGGCGTACCGGAAGCCGTGGATGAAGCCGCTGGTGGAGCGTTTGAAGTCGCGTTGCTGGCTGAGGGTGCCGGCGAAGTAGAGGTCGGGGACGTTCACCGACTCCCAGGCGGGGGTCTGGGCCGGGAAGCGGTCCTTGATCGTCAGTTCCGGGCGGCAGGTGTCGTCGAAGATCGACGGGTCGAAGGCGAATCCGGTGCAGGCGAGCACCCGGTCGTACCAGAGTTCCTTGGTCACCTCGTCGGCGCGGGAGAACGCGAACGTGACCCGGAAGCCGGTGCCGTCGCGCTCGATGCGTCGGACGTCGCCGTCCAGGATCGCGTTCGCGGACTTCAGCTGGTAGGTGTCGAGGAAGTTGTTGTTGACCGCGCGCAGGTGCCCCACGTAGTGGGTCCGCCAGGCCATCCGGACCGAACTCGGCCCGGCGAGATGGATCAGGGTGGTGGTCTCCATCAGGTTGTCCGCGGTCTCGAAGGCGGAGTTTCCCTTGCCGATGATCAGGACCTTCTGGTCGAGGTAGTCGCGCGGGTCGACGGACATGTCCGCGTACTGTTCGGCGAGTTCCAGGCCCGGGATCTGCGGGAGGTACGGCCGGGAGACACCGGTGGCGACGATGAGGCGCCGCGCCCGGTAGGTCTGTCCGGCCTGGACCTCGAAGATCCCGTCGACCTTGCCGACCGACGTCACCCGGGAGTCGTAGCGGACCTTCGCGCCCGTCTTCGCGGCGAAGTCCGCCAGGTAGCGCAGCATCACGTCGGCGTGCGGGAAGTACCGCTCGGTGTAGCCGGTGAACCGCAGTGCGGGATCGTCGCTGAGCAGCGAGTTCCAGTCCAGCCGCAGATTCGCCTCGGGATCGTCGGAGCCGGTGTGCGGCTTGTTGATGGAGATCAGTTGCCGGTGGCGGGGATAGCGGGCGAAGAACGCCCCCGGGATGTCCGCGCCCTCCAGCACCAGATAGTCGTGCTTACCGTCGGCCTCCAGCAGGGCGGCGAGCTGCAGGCCGGCCGGCCCGGCCCCGATGATCAGATAGTCAAGCGTCACAGCAGCCACCTCAGGTGAGAGAGTTCGGAGAAACGTCGACAGTCGCGATGACGTCGGCGGCGCGCCGTACGTCACCGTCCAACGGCCGGTCCGGGTCGACCGGCGGTACGGCCGCGACCAGCGCGGCCAGCACCTCGGCGCAGCCGGGCGCGGTCGGTTCACGGGCACCGACGTACGCGGCCTGGCGCAGCCCCACCGCGAGCGACCCGACGATCAGGTGCAGCAGCCGGGCCTGGTCCAGCGCCCGCAGCGCGGCCTGGGTGCCCAGCGGGATGACGTCCTGGTTGTGCAGGTTGGTCGGCAGGCTCTGCATGCTCGCCGGTACGGCGTCGCGGCGGATCTCGGCGACCAGCGCGGTCGCGGCCAGTTGCACGCCCTGTAGGCCGTGCTGCTGTCCCGGTCCAGCGGCCAGCATCGGTGGCAGACCGCCGTTACGGTGCGGGTCGACGAGCAGGTCGAGTTGACGTTCGGCGAGGTTGCCGACCTGCGCCACGACCATCGACAGCAGGTCGGCGGCGAACGCGGCCGGTTGGCCGAAGAAGTTGCCGCCGTGCACGACGAGGTCCTCGTCGGGAAAGAACAACGGGTTGTCGCTGACGCCGTCGAGGTCGGCGGTGACGACGGAGTCGACGTAGCGCAGGGCGTCCTGCGCCGCGCCGAGCAATTGTGGTGTGCAGCGGATGCTGTAGGGCTCCTGTAGTGGGCGTGTGCCGGACGGCACGAGCCCGGCGCTGACCCGGCGCATGTACGCGCCCACGTCGGTGGCACCCGGGTGGCCGTAGGCGCGCAGGAGCCGGGCGTCGAGGAACTGCGGGTCGCTACCGAGCAGGTCGGCGAGCAGGCAGGTGAGCATCTGGACCGCCCGGTGCGAGGCGCGCACCGAGTCCAGGGCGAGGGCCGCCGCCGCGGTGGTCAGCGACGTGCCGTTGACCAGGGCCAGGGCGTCGCGGCCGTCCAGTGGCAGGGGTGTCAGACCCGCCTTGTCCAGCGCCTCGGCGGCGGGCAGTCGTACGCCGTCGAGGTAGGCGTACCCGCGTCCTCGCAGGGCCTGGGCGGCCGCGCCGAGTGGGATCAGGTCGCCGCTGGCGCCGACCGATCCCAGTCGGGGCACCGCAGGGACGAAGGTGGTCGCGAGCATCGCGGTGAGGGCGTCGATGACGTGCGGGGAGACTCCCGATGCGCCTCGGGCCAGTGACCGGGCCCGGATCAGCAGGGTCGCGCGGACGACCTCCGGTCCGAGGTCCGGGCCCTGCCCCGCACCGAGGTGCGCGAGTGTGTTGTCGGCCTGATCGCGCAGCTCGGCCCGGCCCGCGTACCCCACCAGGGCACCGAAGCCGGTGGTGGCGCCGTACACCGCGCGGTCGTCGCCGAGCACGTCGGACAGGAATGCGCGGGCGGTCGCGACCCGTTGCCGGACCTGCGGCCCGACCACGACCGTCACCGGGTCGCGAGCGGCGCTCAGGTCGGCGATCCGCAGCGGGGCCGCGAGATCTACCTTTCTCGTCATGCGACCGGACCCTAGAGGCGGAATCTCAGAACGCTCTGAGATCAGCTCGTTACGTTGCGCTGCATGCCGCTCGATTACCTGATCATCGGAGCCGGACCGGCTGGACTCCAGCTCGCCGCCCTGTTGCAGCACGACGGTCGTGACTATCTGGTGCTGGAAGCCGGTCCCACACCGGGCACCTTCTTCACCACCTATCCCCGGCACCGGCAACTCATCTCGATCAACAAGATCTGGACCGGTTCCGAGGATCCGGAGTTCAACCTGCGGGCGGACTGGAACTCGCTGCTCACCGACGATCCGGCGCTGCTGTTCAAGAACTACAGCCGGCGCTACTTCCCCCACGCGGACGACCTGCTGCGGTACCTCGCCGACTTCGCCCACGGCCTACAGGTCAGATACGACACCCGGGTCACCCGGGTCGCACGGGACGGCGACGTGTTCACCGTCTGCACCGGCGAGGACACCCTGACCGCCCACCGTGTCGTGGTCGCCACCGGGGTCTCCCAGCTCTACGTCCCGCCGATCGAGGGCGTCGCACTCGCCGAGCGGTACGACACCGTCAGCGTCGACCCGGACGACTTCACCAACCAGCGTGTGCTCATCATCGGCAAGGGCAACTCGGCCTTCGAGACCGCCGACGCGCTCGTCGAGACCGCCGCGGTCATCCACGTCGCCGGCCCGCACTCGATCACACTGGCGTGGCAGTCCCACTACGTCGGGCACCTGCGCGCGGTGAACAACAACTTCCTCGACACCTACCAGCTCAAGTCACAGAACGCCGTCCTCGACGGCACCGTCGAACGGATCACCCGACGCGACGACGGCGGCTACCGCATCGACTTCCGCTACGCCCGCACCGTCGAGTCGACCCGGCACCTCGACTACGACCGGATCATCCTCTGCACCGGGTTCCGATTCGACGCGAGCATCTTCGACCCCTCCGCCCGACCGCGACTCGTGCACAACGATCGCTTCCCCGAGCAGAACTCCGCCTACGAGTCGGTGAACGTCCCGGGCCTGCACTTCGCCGGCACCCTCACCCAACAACGCGACTTCAAACGCTCCACCAGCGGATTCATCCACGGCTTCCGGTACGGCGTGCGCGCCCTGCACCGCATCCTGACCGCCCGCCACCACGACTCACCCTGGCCGTCCACACCACTGGAGAACACTCCGGAGGCGATCGCCGACGCCCTCATCGCCCGCCTCAACCGCACCTCGGCACTGTGGCAGCAGTTCGCCGTCCTCGGCGACGTCGTCACCGTCTCCGGTGACACCGCGCGCTACCACGAGGAGGTACCGGTCGACTACCTGCACGACGGCGGCCTGGGACCCGCACCGCTCGCCGTCGTGGCCACGTTGGAGTACGGACCGGACCACGACCAGGTCGACCCCTTCGACATCACGATCCCCCGGATCGCCGAGAACGACGCCGAACACGCCCACGACGCCAGCTACCTGCATCCGGTCATCCGGGTGCACCGCGGCGGGCGGCTCGTCGCCGAGCACCACCTCGCCGAGAACCTTGAGAACCACTGGGACCTTCCCGCCGTGCACCACCAGCCACTCGTGCTCTTCCTCAAAGGCGTGCTGTCCGATGCCGACTGAGATCTGGCCACAGCCCGTGCTGGACCTGCTCGCCACCGGCGGCGACCGACCGGTCTTCCGCGACGGCGACCGGACGGTCACCGCCGCGCAGATGTCCGGACTGGTCCGCCGGATCGCCGCCGGACTACGCGCCGCCGGAGCCGGGCCCGGTGTCGGAGTGGCCCTGCAACTCGGGGTCACCGCCGAGGCGTTCGCGACGATCATCGCGGCCTTCGCCGTCGGCGCCCGGGTCTCCGGCATCCGTCCCGACCTGCCTGCGGCGCAGCTCACCCACCAACTCGACGACAACCCCCTGCACGTCACCGACGCGCACGTCACCGACCTGGCGGCCACCCCCGACCCCGGGACCACGCTGGTCGCGGCCGGACGCCTGGGCGACATCGCCCGGATCACCTGGACCAGCGGCAGCACCGGCACCCCGAAGGGCTGCGCCCAGACCTACGCGGCGATGAGTGCGGCCTGGGCCCCGTACCCGGACCGCTGGCCCCCGGCGGTCGCCGACCTCGCCCCCCGCCTCCAGCGCTACCTCGTCTTCGGCTCGCTGAGCAGCCAGGTGATGCTGGAGTACGCCGTCCTCGCCCTGACCGCAGGTGGCACCCTGATCGCCGACCGGTCCCCCGGCTTCCCGGGGATGATCAGCCGGAACCGGGCGACCGCCAGCGTGATCACCGTCGGTAAACTGCACCAACTCGTCCAGGACCACCGCACCGCACCCACCGACCTGAGCAGCCTGCAGGCACTGCTGGTCTCCGGCTCCCCCCTCGCGCCGGGTCGGCTCGCCGAAGCACTCGACGTCCTCGGCCCCGTGATCTTCCACGGTTACGGCCAGACCGAGACCGGCATGATCACCATGGTGACGCCGGCCGAGATGCTGGTCTCCCCGAGGGTGCTCGCCTCGGTCGGCCGAGCACCCTCGGTGACCGAGCTGTCCATCCGTGACGCCGACGGCCGCCCCGCCACCGAGGGTGAACTCTTCGTGCGGACACCGGCGCAGGCCACCGCCTACCAGGGCGACCCCGTCGAGACCGCCGAGGTCTTCGTCGACGGTTGGGTCCGCACCCGTGACCTCGCCCGCCTGGACAGCGACGGCTACCTGCACCTGCTCGGCCGGATCCGGGACGTCATCATCGTGCACGCCACCCTCGTGTACGCCGGGCCGATCGAGCGGGTCCTCGTCGCCGACCCCACCGTGGCCGAGGCCTACGTCGTCGGCCGACCCGACGACCTCACCGGGGAGGCGGTGCACGCCTACGTGGTGCCGGCCGACGGCCACACACCCGACGCGGCACGACTGCGTGCCCTGGTGGCGGAGACCCTCGGAGGGGCGTCGGCGCCGCAGACGATCCAGTCGATCGAGCGGGTGCCGGTGGGGCCGAGCGGTAAGCCGGACAAGCACACCCTGGCACGCATGAGCTACTAGCAGCACTACGATGCCCCGCATGTGGTGGGATCGCGGCAGTGGCGGGGCCAGCCGGCCGTGTCCCGGTCGAGACGGGCTGGCCTGATGAGCCCCGGTGGCACCGACGTGAGCCTGCTGGAGCTGGTGGCGGGTTTCCTCGTCGCGATCACGCTCATCACGGTGATCACGATCGTCCTGCGCCGCCGCAGTGGCCGCCAGGACCTGCTGGGCACCCAGGTACGCGAGATGCAGACGCGGGCGGCGGCGTCCCCGGACGCGGACACCCGCCTGCGGGACGCGACCACCCGGATCGCCGACGCCCGCATGCGCGAGGCGGCCTCCCGTGATCCCGTCCCCGCTGAAGCCCCTTCTGACGCGTCGACGTCCGACGTGTCCGACGCGGATGCGGCGGCACCCGGCGTCAGTTACCCGGATGCCACGGCGCAAGACCGATCAGCTCAGGACGCCACTGCTCCGCCGGCCGGGTGGCCGTCGGCGCCCGGCGGGAAGAACGACGCGATGGCCGACACGTTCGCCTGGCTCCGGATCGCGGCACTGGTGGAGGCCGGGCAGCGCGAACAGGCGATCGAGCTGCTCAGCACCACGATGGCCATCTCGACAGACGAGGCGGAGATCCTCGTCGACGGCCTGAACGACACGGGCCGCGAGCAGCGCCCCGGCTGACCGCCGGTGGCGGGAAGATCCGCGCCGCCCGTTTCATCGCCCGTGCGTCGGTCCGCCGAGGCCGTCAGCGGCAGGTCCTCGTCCGGGACGCAGAAAACCGACCCAGGGGCATGGTCAACGCCGCCGCCAGTTGCGAAACTGCTTCAATCCGCGTCAGCGCGGGCAATCGGGGCTCTCGACACATCGGCAACCATCCGTACCGCCCAGGCGACACCACGTGCCCGATCGGTGGGTGTCCGACGGAACCCCGAGGCTGGCTCGGCGTCGGCACCACCCGGACGGAGGAAGCAATGTCCCGCACACCGCTGTCCCTGCCGCAGCCACCCGCGCGGGCACCCGAGTTCGGTCGGGACGCGCTCATCGTCTGCGAGAACCTGGTGCGGATCTACCAGACCGGTGCGATCGAGGTGCAGGCACTGCAGGGACTGGACCTGACCGTGGACAGCGGGGAACTGGTCGCCGTCGTCGGTGCCTCCGGGTCGGGCAAGTCGACGCTGCTGTCCATCCTGGCCGGCATCGACGCCCCGACCGCCGGACGGGTCCGGGTCGACCGGTGGAACCTGCTGGGGATGTCCCGCACCGACCGGGTGCACTACCGGCGGCACACCGTCGGGTTCGTCCGGCAGCAGACCGCCAGCAACCTGATCCCGTACCTGACCGCACGGGAGATGGTGGACCTGCCGATGACGGCGGCCCGCACCGCGAAGGCCGAGCGCCGGGACCGCGCGGCCGAGCTGCTGGACAGCCTCGGTGTCGCCGACTGCGCCGATCGGCGCCCCGGTCAACTCTCCGGCGGGCAGCAGATGCGGGTCGCGATCGCGGTGGCGCTGGCCAACCGACCACGGGTGCTGCTCGCCGACGAGCCGACCGGCGAACTGGACGCCGCCACGTCGGCGGAGGTCTTCGGCGTACTGCGGGACGTCAACCGGCGCTACGGCGTCACCGTTGTCGTGGTGACACACGACCCGCAGGTCAGCGGTCAGGTCGAACGGACCGTCGCGATCCGGGACGGGCGCACCAGCAGCGAGGTGCTGCGCCGCACCACCACCGACGCGGTGGGCGACACGCACATGGTCGCCGAGGAGTACGCCGTGATGGACCGCGCCGGGCGAGTGCAGGTGCCCCGCGACTTCCGCCAGGCGCTGGCGCTGACCCGACGGGTCCGGCTGGCCCTGGAACCCGACCACATCACGATCCGGCCCTCGGGAGACGGCGAATGAACAGTGAGCCGCTGTTGCGCGTGCGCGCCGTGCACCGGCGCTTCCGCACCGGGCCGAGCGTCGTGCACGCCCTGCGTGGTGTGTCGTTCGACGTGGCTCCCGGTGCCATGGTGGCACTCGTCGGCCGGTCCGGGTCAGGCAAGACCACCCTGCTCAACACCATCGGCGGCCTGGATCGCCCGGACTCCGGCACCGTGCACGTCGACGGCACCGACGTCACCGCGCTCGACGAGGACGGTCTGTCCCGGCTGCGGCGCGAGAAGGTGTCGTACATCTTCCAGAGTTTCGGATTGATCCCGGTGCTCTCGGCCGCGGAGAACGTCGCCGCCCCGCTGCGGCTGGCCCGCATGGCCCCGACCGAGCGCGAGCGGCGGGTCGCGTTGCTGCTGGATCTGGTCGGTCTGGCCGACCACGCCCGGCAGCGACCGGCCGAGCTCTCCGGCGGCCAGCAGCAGCGGGTGGCGATCGCCCGTGCGC
>NZ_SISL01000150.1:0-12684 GCF_004307965.1 Verrucosispora sp. SN26_14.1
CGGCATCAGATCTGAGCGCTAGTCTCGGGGGCGCGGAGCTGTGTATAAGCGACAGCCGCCGCCCTGCCCTGCCCTGCCCTGCCGATCATGGAGTTGCGGCAGACCCATAACGGGCATATCAGCACAACGCCAGAACCCCCACTCCATGATCGATAGACCAGAGCCTCAACTCCATGATCGACGGAGCCTGACGTTGGAAATCCCGACTGGCACGGCCAACCCCTCGCCCGACCGTCCGATCAGAGCGCGTGTTGCCGAAGACCGGCCACGCGCAGCGGTTGACCAAGAAGTTTGCGTCCTCAAGCCCCTCGCAAAGTGACCAAACTTCTTGATCAACGCGGGCCGGGGGTCCGGCCAGGCAACCCGGCCAGCCAGCCCAGGGCCGGGCCAACCCGGGCCGGGCCGAGCTGGGGGGGGTGGGTGGGGGGGGGAGAAAAGGTGGGCGGGGTGGCGAACCGGGAGGGCGGAGGTGGGGACGAACGGGGTAGGAACTCGATGCCGAGGAGGCGATCTCCGTGCACCGTCTCGTGTATGTCGCTGTCGCGACTGTCCTGGCCCTCGTCGGGGCCGCTCCGGCCCAGGCCGGGCCCACACCCCAACCAGCCCATCCGCAGACCGGAGCCGGCGTCTCCGCCGCCCAACCGGCGGTGAGGGTGGGGACGCCCGCTGTCACCGTGACGACAGCAGACGTACCTGTTGTCACCGTGACGACCGCAGACGTGCCCGCCGCTGCCGTTCGAACGGCGGGGACCGATCTGTTGAGTGTCCAGGGAGCCGGTCCGTTCCGGATCGGCACGTCCCTGGACCGGCTGACCGCCGCCGGGCTGATCGACTGGACCGTTGCGGGCTGCGGGGGCGTGGTGGACGCCGGGGTGACCGGTGAGTGGGCGGGTGTCGTCCTGCTGACGTTCCGGCACGGGCGGCTGGTCCAGGTGTTCACGGCCACCGCGCCGCCGTACTCCCCGGCCGGGGCGGGTGTGGGGATGAGCTTCGACCGGTTGGAGGCGGTCTACGGCCCGCGCGGTGAGTTGATCCGCAACGACGCCGACACCGCCAGCGCGTACCTGGTGCGGGTCGGTTCCCGGGTGGAGTTGTTCACCGGGCATCCGATCCGGCCCGGTGTCGGTGGCTTCCAGGTGGGGCCGGCGGCCTTCGTGGAGCGCACCTTCCGGCAGGGCACCGCCTGCTGAGCGATCGCCCCGGGCGGCAGTGCCCGGGGCGATCGGCCAGCCGGTCGACCTCAGTGCATCGGCAGGCCCGCCTCCTGACGGGCCCGCTCGTCGCCACTGACGGTGTGCAGTGCCTTCTCGCGGATGAACAGCACCGCCACCAGGGCGAGGAACGCGATCGGGGCGCCGATGAGGAACAGCTCGGAGGTGGCGGTGGCGTACGCGTCGCGCACGATCACCAGCACCGGCTCGGGCAGCGCGGACAGGTCGGGTACCTCGGTGGTGCCGCCGTCGGCGGCGCCCGCCGCCGGGCCGAGTTGCGCGGTCATCAGGCCGGTGACCCGGTTGGCCAGGACGGCGCCGAGGGCGCTCACCCCGATCGCGCCGCCCATGCTGCGGAAGAAGGTCAGCACGGAGGTGGCCGCCCCCAGTTCGTGGGCGGGTACGTCGTTCTGCGCGGCCAGCACGAGATTCTGCATGAGCATGCCGACGCCGGTGCCGAGGATCGCCATGTAGGTGAAGAGCAGCGGCAGCGGGGTCTCGGTGCCGATGGTGGAGAGCAGGAGCATGCCGACGACCATCACGGCGGCGCCGGTCACCAGGTACGCCTTCCAACGGCCGTACTTCGTGATGAGCTGGCCGGCGACCGTGGAGGAGACCAGCAGGCCGAGGATCATCGGCAGGCTCATCAGTCCGGCGACGGTCGGCGACTTGCCCAGCGAGGTCTGGAAGTACTGGGACAGGAAGACGGTGCCGCCGAAGAGGGCGACGCCCACCAGCATGCTGGCGATGGTGGTGAGCGTGACGGTCCGGCTGCGGAAGATCTTCAGGGGGATGATCGGCTCGGGGACCCGGGACTCGACCCAGACCGCCGCGCCGAGCAACGCCAGACCGCCCACGACCATCAGCGCGGTCCAGCCGGAGGCCCAGGCGAACCTGTGCCCGGCCAGCGAGGACCAGATCAGCAGCGTGGACACCCCGGCGGTGATCAGTGCCGCGCCGGCCCAGTCGATGCGTACCCGGCGGCGGGTGACCGGCAGGTGCAGGGTGCGCTGGAGCAGCACGATGGAGACGATGCTGAACGGGATGCCGATCAGGAAGCACCAGCGCCAGCCCAGCCAGGAGGTGTCGACCAGGACGCCGCCGATCAGCGGGCCGGCGATGGTGCCGACCCCGAAGACGGCGCCGAAGATGCCGGCGTAGCGGCCCAGTTCGCGCGGCGGGATCATGGCCGCCATCACGATCATCGCGAGGGCGGTCATGCCGCCCGCGCCGATGCCCTGCACCACCCGGCTGAACAGCAGCACCTCGACGGTCCGGGAGAGTCCGGCGATCAGTGAGCCGACCACGAACAGGCCGAGGGAGAGCTGGATGAGCAGCTTCTTGCTGTAGAGGTCGGCCATCTTGCCCCAGAGCGGCACGGTGGCGGTCATCGCCAGCAGCTCGCTGGTCACGATCCAGGTGTAGACGGTCTGGCTGCCCTGGAGGTCGGCGATGATGCGGGGCAGCGCGTTCGCCACCACCGTCGAGGCGAGAATCGCCACGAACATGCCGACCATCAGCCCCGAGAGGGCCTGGAGGATCTCCCGGCGGGACATCGTGCCGCTGCCCGCCTCGTGGGCGTCGATCGGCTCGGTTGTTGCGGTCATGGACGCTTCCTCACGCGTGGTACTGCCCGGGGCACGGTCGCGCCCGGGGTGACGGCAGGTCGGGTGTGTGGCGGCGGTCAGCCGGTACGCGGGTCGGGCAGTCCCGCCGCGACGGTGGCGAACGCCTCGTCGAGCAGCGCGGCGAGGGAGCCGGCGCCGTCGCAGGTCGCCCAGCGGATCATCGCGGTACGCAGGGCGGCCCCGGCGACCGCGACGACGAGCGCCGGGTACGCGTCGGTGGCCGGGCACCCGGTCCGGGCGGCGACCGCCTCGACCAGCGCCCGTTCGGTGACCGCGTTGCCGGTGATCAGGCGCGCCAACAGCACCGGGTGCTGGCTGACCACCCGCATCCGCAGCAGCGACAGTTCGGCGTTGCCCTGCACCTCGTCGACGACCTCGGCGAAGGCGCGCCGGAGCGCCTCCAGGGGCGACAGGTGCGCGGGTACGGCGGCGAGGGCGCCGAGCACCACCTCCCGGTCGGCCTCGGTGTCGCCGATCAGGGCGTCGTCCTTGGTCGGGAAGTAGTTGAAGAAGGTGCGTGCGGAGACGTCGGCCGCCTCGCTGATCTCCTCGACGGTGACCTGGTCGAGTCCGCGTTCGGCGACCAGACGCAGCGCGGCGGTGGCGAGGGCGGCGCGGGTCTGCCGCTTCTTGCGGTCGCGCCGGCCCAGCGAGGTCGAGTGTTCCGAGGTCACGGCAGAACTCTAGGACCAAAGATGCAGCCTCTGCAAAGTTTTACTTTGTGACGTGAAACGCCCGCTCCGACACCATGTCGCGTGACAGACACTATTGCTAGCTGGACAATGCTGTGTGGCACACACTATCGTGTGACGCATGGTCAGCGACGACGTCCTACGGACACACCTCCAGGAGCTACGCCGGGGAACGGTGGTGGTGGCCAGCCTGGTCGCGCTGCGTCGACCCGACTACGGCTACGCGCTCCTGCAACGACTCACCGGGCACGGCTTCCCGGTGGACGCCAACACGCTCTATCCACTGCTGCGCCGACTGGAGGAGCAGGGGCTGCTGAGCAGCGAGTGGAACACCGAGGAGAGCCGGCCGCGCAAGTTCTACCGCACCAGCGAGTCCGGCGAGCAGGTGCTGCGCCGGCTGCTGGACGACCTCTCCGCCGTACAGACCTCCCTGACCGACCTGATCGAAGGAGCCCGGAGATGACGACCTCCCTGACCGACCGGTATCTCGCCGCCACGCTGCGTTCCGTGCCGACCGGACGGCGTGCGGAGATCGCCGACGAGTTGCGCGCCTCGATCGCCGACATGGTCGACGGCCGGACCGCCGCCGGGCTCGACGCCACCACCGCCGAGCGCGAGGTCCTCACCGAGCTGGGCAACCCGGCACAGTTGGCCGCCCGCTACAGCGACCGGAGACTCCAGCTCATCGGCCCGGAGTACTACCCGGCCTGGCAACGCCTGATGATCGTGCTGCTGAGCACCGTGCCCGCCGTCGTCGGCGTGCTGATGGGCGTGCTGGAGGCCACCACCGCCGCGAACCCGGCCGGCGCGGTCGGCGAGGGCATCGGGGCGGCGTTCAACGTCGCGGTGCACATCGGCTTCTGGGTGACGCTTGTCTTCGCGGCGATGGAACGGTTCGGCACCCCGCTGCACCTGCCGGAATGGACCGTCGACCAACTACCCGAGGAGCCCGTCGAGCGGGACGTCAGCCTCACCGACGTGGTGGCCTCGATCGTGTTCCTGGTCCTGTTCATCGCCTTCCTGCCGTGGCAGCAGTTCCAGCGGGTGATCGGTGACGGCGACCGGCTGCCGATCCTCGACCCGGCGCTCTGGACGTTCTGGCTGCCGGTGTTCCTCGTGGTCCTGGTCGCCAGCATCGGTCTGGAGTTCGCCAAGTACCGGGCCCGCCGGTGGACCTGGCCGCTGGTCGGCGTCAACGTCCTGCTCAACCTGGGCTTCGCGGTGCCGGCGATCTGGCTGCTCCAGGACGAGCGGCTGCTCAACCCGGAGTTCGTCGACCGTTTCGCCTGGCTGCGCGACGGCGGCCTCGCCACGGTCAGCCGGATCAGCATCGTGGTGATCGTCGTGATCGCCATCTGGGACGTCGCCGACAGCGCGGTCAAGGCGTACCGGGCCGGACGCTGATCCGACAGTCGGGTGAGGGCGGGACGCATAGCGGTCCCGCCCTCACCGGGCGTACACCTCAGGGGAGAACGGGCAGCTCTGGACCGTCGCCCGTACGATCATGAGCGCTGGAACCGACGTGCAACCGAGGGAGCGGCCATGGAACTGATCATCGGATTGCTGTGTCTGGTGGTGATCGTCGTAGCGGTGCTCGGCTTCGGCGTGTCGATCTACAACGGGCTGGTCCGGGCCCGCAACGCGTACCGCAACGCCTTCGCGCAGATCGACGTGCAGCTGGTCCGCCGGCACGACCTGATCCCCAACCTGGTGGAGACCGCCAAGGGATACCTCAAGCACGAGCGGGAGACGCTGGAGGCGGTCATCTCGGCGCGCAACAACGCCGTCAACGCGCAGACCGCCGCGTCGGCCGCGCCCGGCGACCCGGCGGCGATGCAGCAGCTCAGCGGCGCGGAGAACGCGCTGAGCGCCACACTGGGCCGACTGTTCGCGCTCTCCGAGGCGTACCCGGACCTCAAGGCCAACCAGAACATGATGCAACTGTCGGAGGAGCTGACCTCCACGGAGAACCGGGTCGCCTTCGCCCGGCAGGCGTACAACGACTCGGTGATGGCCTACAACAACAAGCGCGAGGTGTTCCCCGCGAGCATGCTGGCCGGGATGTTCTCGTTCGGTCCGGCGGCGCTGTTCCAGCCGGACGACCCGACGCAGCGCAATGCCCCGCAGGTGTCGTTCTGAGGCACCGATGAACTTCTTCGAACGACAGCGCCAGGTACGCCGGCTGTCGACCCGCCTGGTCCTGCTGTTCGTGCTGGCCGTCATCGGCATCGTGGTGGTGGTGAACCTCGCGGTGGTGTTCGCCTTCAACGTCGGCACCAGCAACCCGCCCCAGCTCGCCGGGATGATCGTCATGGTCACCGTGGCCACCGTCGCCGCGATCGGGCTGGCCGCGACGCTGCGGACGCTCACGCTACGCGGCGGTGGCGGGAAGGTGGCCCGTGAGCTGGGCGGGGTCCCGGTTCCGACGGACACCACCGACCCGGAGCTGCGGCGGCTGCGCAACGTCGTCGAGGAGATGGCGCTGGCCTCCGGCGTACCCGTGCCCGAGGTCTACGTGCTCCCGGAGGAGACGGCGATCAACGCCTTCGCGGCGGGGTGGAGCCCCTCCGACGCGGCCGTCGCGGTCACCCGGGGCGCGTTGCAACGGCTCAACCGCGACGAACTCCAGGGCGTCATCGCCCACGAGTTCAGCCACGTGGTCAACGGCGACATGCGGCTCAACATCCGGCTGATGGGCCTGCTCTTCGGCATCCTGTTCCTGACCGTGGTCGGTCGGGGCCTGGCCCGGGCCGGCGCCCTCGGCGGCGGACGGAGCCGCAGCAACAACAACGGTGGTGCCCTGCCGTTCATGCTGGTCGGGCTGGCGTTGCTGGTGGCCGGGTACATCGGCGTGCTCGCTGGCCGGCTCATCCAGGCGTCGGTGTCCCGGCAGCGGGAGTACCTCGCCGACGCCTCGGCCGTGCAGTTCACCCGGCAGACCAGCGGCATCGCCGGGGCGCTCAAGAAGATCGGTGGCCTCTCCGACGGCTCCGAGTTGCGCACGCCCAAGCGCGACGAGGTGGGGCACATGCTCTTCGGCGAGGCGGGCCGGGCGTCCTGGCTCGCCACCCACCCGCCGCTGGCCAAGCGGATCCAGGCGTTGGAGCCCTCGTTCGACCCGAACGAGCTGCGGCAGCTCGCCCAGCGCTGGGCCGCCGCACCGCCGTCGGGACGGCAGGAGGACATCGCCCTCGGCCTGGCCCCGAGCGGTCCCGGCACCGCGCCGGGCCGTCGTGACTCCGCCCGCCCGACCGCAGCGGCGCTGCCGGTGGAGGGCACCCGGGTACGCGTCGCGCCGGCCGAGATGCTGGGCCGGGTGGCCGCACCCACCGAGACGGCGTACACGCACGCCGCGGCGATCCTCGACCGCATCCCGCAACCGCTGCTGGACCGGGCCCGCAACCGGGACTCGGCCGCGCCACTGGTGCTCGGGCTGCTGCTCGCAGCCGAGCCGGACGTACGGCGACACCAGTACGACGCGATCACCCGGCAGCACGGTCAGGCGCTGGCGGACGCCGCCCTGCGGGAGGCCGACGAGGTGGCCGGACTGCACCCGATGCTCCGGCTGCCCCTGGCCGAGCTGGCGTTCCCGGCCCTGCGCGCCCGTACGAACGGGGAACTGGAGTCGCTGATGGCGGCCGTGTTCACGCTGATCCACGCCGACGGCGCGATCAACGTGTCCGAGTACTGCCTCTCCCGACTGCTGCTGGCCGAGATCCAGGAGTCACTCAAGCCGGACTCCCGGTGGCGCACCGACCGGCGTACGCTCACCGACTCCCGTTCCGCGGCGGCCCACCTGCTCGCCCTCCTGGCCCAGGTCGGGCACGGTGACCGGGCCGCCGCCGAGCAGGCGTTCCAGGCCGGTGTCGCCACGCTGCTGCCTGGCACCTCCCTGCCGTACGCGCCGCCGGAGAACGGCGTACACGCGTTGGAGACCGCCTGGCCGGTGCTGGACGGACTACGTCCGGGCGACAAGGAGCGGCTGGTCGCCGCCGTGGTGGCGGTGATCAGCCACGACGGGATGATGACGGTGCCGGAGATCGAGCTGCTGCGGACGATCTGCGGCCTGCTGCACTGCCCGCTGCCGCCGATGGCCGGCGACGGCATCGGCTGACCGCCGCACCACCCGCCGGTCGGGCCCGTCAGGGCGCGACCGGCGCGGCGACCGGACGGCGGTCCTGCCACTCGCGGGCCAGCATCGCGTAGATGACCTCGTCGGCCCACTCCCCCTTGACGTACTCGGCGTGGCTTGCCGAGAAGTCCGGCAGAGGCGAGGGCGACCAGTATGATCCGGGTATGACAAAGCGTGTGACGGTCAGCCTGCCGGACGACATCGCGGCCTACCTCGAAGGTGAGGAGAACGCCTCGGCGGCCGTCGCGGACGCCCTACGGGCTCGCCTGGATCGGGCCGCCGCCACTGCTGCGATGTTGCGGGCAGTGGGCATCGATGTGACCGAGGAGGGTGTCGCGCGGGTACACGGAAGGCTTCCTCGCCTCACACCTGAGCAGCGGGCGGAGAACGCGCGACGGCGTGACATGCTGGCAGCCGGCACCTGGCCTGCGGACAACGACATCGCCGCCTGATGCGCCAGGACATCGAGATCCGGGCCGTGCTCGACTCCTCGGCAGTGCTCTCCTTCTCCCGAGGGCACGTGCATGTCGGGGAACTGCTGGTCGACATCGCCGATGAGGGTGCCTACGTGGGGCTGCCCACGGTGGCTCTGTTGGAGGCTTACGCACAGATCAGCGCGGACCAACCGGCTACCGCACGCCTCGGCGTACTGGCCACCCTGCCCGGCGTGGCGATTCTTCCGCTCGGAGCGGTGCAGGCGGCCGAGGTGTCCGCCACGGTCCGCATGGTGAAGGGCGACCTCGCCCGCGCTCACGCCGTATGGGCCGCGCTGCGGCACGATGCCTACTACCTCACCACCGAACCGCACCTCGTCCCGGCGGTCATCGCCGCCGATCTGGTGCACGTGATTCCGGTCGACGACGCCTGACCTGCCGCGTCGCCCGTTCCCTCATCCGGCCGCCGGAGGTGCCCGCCGCCCCACCATGCGGCGGGATGGCATTCTCAGCAGGTGACCACCGAGAGCAGCGACGACTGGCGGCGGCCGGGCCCCACGCCTGAGCAACGGCGCCTGGACCTCTACGCCGGGCTGGCCGCGACGGTCATCGCCCTGTTCAGCCTCACGCTGGCCCGCAGCACCGGCACGTTCCTGCTCGGGCCTCCGCCGTCCTGGCTCGAACAGATCCTCTGGACCGTCGCGGTGCCGCTGCCGCTGATCTGGCGACGCCGGTACCCGGTCGTGACCACGCTGGCCGTGTCCGCCGCGTTCATCGGTGCGCAGGTCCGGGCCGTCCCCGAGTGGCAGCTCTCCCAGTGGGCGCTGTTCGCCGCCATCTTCACGCTCGGCGCCTGGGGGCCGAACCACCGGATGTCCCGGCGGCTGCGGATCGGCATCATCGCCGCCATGTTCGCCTGGCTCGCCATCGCGTACTCGATCAGCCTCGACGAGATCACCCCGGACTCCTTCGAGAACGCGCTCGGGCCGGTGCCGCCGGTGCTCGCCGCGATCGTCACCGGTCTGCTGATCAACGTGTTGTTCTTCGGGTTCGCGTACTTCTTCGGCGAGACCGCCTGGATCGCCGCCCGCCGGCAGCACGAGCTGGCCGAGCAGGCCGAGCGGCTGCGCCGGTCGCAGGCGGAGGCCCGGCAGCACGCGGTGGTCGGCGAGCGGGTCCGGATCGCCCGGGAGCTGCACGACGTGGTCGCCCACCACGTGTCGGTGATGGGTGTGCAGGCGGCGGCGTGCCGTCGGGTCTTCGACAAGGATCCGGCCAAGGCACGGACCGCGCTCACCTCGATCGAGGAGTCGGCCCGGACGGCGGTGGACGAGCTGCGCCGGATGCTCGGGGTGCTGCGTGCCCGGGACAACGGCCCGGAGGGCACCGGGCAGCCCGCCGGGGTCGACCGGATCGCCACCGTGGTGGACCGGGCGCGGGAGGCCGGGCTGCACGCCACGCTGGGCGTGTACGGCGACCCGACGCCGCTGCCCGAGTCGGTGTCCCAGGCCGCGTACCGGGTGGTGCAGGAGGCGGTGACCAACGTGTTGAAACACGCGAGCGGGGCGACCCTGCTCGACGTCCGGGTCCGTTATCTGGCTCAGGAGATGGAGGTCGAGGTGACCGACGACGGACGGGCCACCCGCCCGGCGAACGACGACGGGTTGGGGCTGGTCGGGATGCGGGAACGGGTCGCCACCCACGACGGCGAGCTGGAGGTGGGCCCGCGTACCGGTGGTGGGTGGCGGGTGCGGGTCCGGTTCCCGCTGCCGCTGGCGGCCGGGAGCACGACGTGACCGGGGCGACGCCGCCGGTCCGGGTGCTGCTCGCCGACGATCATCACCTGGTGCGGACCGGTTTCCGGGTGATCCTGGAGATCGAGGACGACATCGAGGTGGTCGGCGAGGCCGCCGACGGGGAACGGGCGGTCGCCATGGCGCGGGCGCTGCGTCCGGACGTGGTGCTGATGGACGTCGAGATGCCCGGCGTGGACGGGTTGGAGGCCACCCGCCGGATCAGCACCGAGACGGACGAGCCGGGCGGCCCCGCCGTGCTCATGCTCACCACGTTCGACCGGGACGACTACCTGTTCGCCGCGCTGCGCGCCGGGGCGAGCGGGTTCCTGCTCAAGAACGGCACGCCGGAGTCGTTGGTCGACGCGATCCGGGTGGTGGCCCGGGGAGACGGTCTGCTCGCCCCGGAACTCACCCGCCGGGTGATCGCCACGTTCGCCCGGCCGGGCGGCGCGACCGGGACCGTCGGCGGTCCCACCCCGGAGGAGGCACTGAGCGACCTGACCCCCCGGGAGCGGGAAGTGCTGGTCCTGGTGGCCGGCGGAGCCAGCAACGCCGAGATCGCCACCGCCCTGCACCTGGGCGAGGCCACCGTGAAGTCGCACGTCAGCCGGGTGCTGGCCAAGTTGGGTCTGCGTGACCGGGTGCAGGCGGTGGTCTTCGCGTACGAGCAGGGGGTGGTCCGGCCCGGCGGGTGATCTCCACCCGGAGGAGGAGCCCGGATTTCCGTCGACGGACGGAGGGCAGTCGAGGACCGAACTCCTAGCGTGGAGGACGTGACCCCTGTACTCCGCCTCGACGGCGTCGACCGCAGCTTCGGCGACCGCCAGGTGCTCAAGAATGTGTCCTTCGATGTCGTCGCCGGGCGGATGACCGGCTTCGTCGGCGGCAACGGCGCCGGCAAGACCACCACCATGCGGATCATCCTCGGTGTCCTCGCCGCCGACTCGGGCCGGGTGACGTGGCGGGACGCGCCGCTGAGCCGCGAGATCCGGGGACGGTTCGGCTACATGCCCGAGGAGCGCGGCCTCTATCCCAAGATGAGCGTCCGTGAGCAGGTGGTCTACCTGGGCCGGCTGCACGGGCTGACCGCCGAGGGCGCCCGGCGCGCCACCGACGACCTGCTGGAGCGGGTCGGGCTCGGCGAGCGCGGCGACGACCTGCTGGAGACGCTGTCGCTGGGCAACCAGCAGCGTGCCCAGATCGCCGCCGCCCTGGTGCACGACCCCGAGGTGCTGGTGCTCGACGAGCCGTTCTCCGGGTTGGACCCGATGGCCGTGGACACCGTCGTGGCCGTGCTGCGCGAGCGCGCCGCCGCCGGTGCCCCGGTGCTCTTCTCCAGCCACCAGTTGGACGTCGTCGAGCGGCTCTGCGACGACCTCGTGATCATCGCCGACGGGTCGATCCGGGCCGCCGGCAGCCGTGACGAGCTGCGGGCCGCGTACACCACGCCCCGCTACGAGCTGGTGGTGGAGACCGACGCCGGTTGGCTGCGGGACCAGCCCGGGGTGACCCTGGTCGACCTGGACGGCGCCCGCGCCGTCGTCGACCTGACGCCCGGCGCGGACGAGCAGGTCGTGCTGCGCGCCGCGCTGGAGCGTGGCGCGGTCCGCACGTTCCGCCCGGTCACGCCCTCCCTCGCCGAGATCTTCCGAGAGGTCGCCCAGTGAACACCATGCAGGCCACCCGACTGGTCGCCGCCCGCGAGATCCGGGTCAAGCTGCGCGACCGCACCTTCCTGATCAGCACGGTCGTCTTCCTGCTGATCGCCGCGGCGGCGACCATCCTGCCGCCGCTGTTCTCCGGCGGGCCGTCCACCGTGGCGGCGACCGAGGCGGCGGCGGCTCCGCTGCGCGCGGCCGGTCTGGAGGTACGCGTCGTCCCCGACGACGCCGCCGCCGAGCAGGCCGTCCGCGACGGTGACACGGACGCCGCAGTCGTCGCCGGCCCGAGGGTGCTGGCCATGAACGACGCCCCCAACGACGTGGTCAACGCGTTGAGCACCCGGCCTCCGGTCGAGTTGCTGAACCCGGACGCGATCGACCCGCTGCTGGCGTTCCTGGTGCCGTTCGCCTTCGCGTTCATCTTCTTCATCACCTCGCAGACCTTCGGCGTGCAGATCGCGCAGAGCATCATCGAGGAGAAGCAGACCCGGATCGTGGAGATCCTCGTCGCGGCCGTACCGGTCAAGGCGTTGCTGGCCGGCAAGATGCTCGCCGGCACGATCCTCGCGCTCGGTCAGATAGCCCTGGTGGCCCTGGTCGCGGTGGCCGGCATGGCGTTCAGCGGCAGTACCGACATGATCACCCTGCTCGGCCCGGCGATCGGCTGGTTCATCCCGTTCTTCCTGCTCGGCTTCGTGCTGATCGCGGCGATGTGGGCGGCGGCCGGTGCGCTGGTCAACCGGCTGGAGGACATCGGTGGGGTGTCGACGCCGGTGCAGCTCGCGGTGATGCTGCCCTTCTTCGGGGTGGTCTTCCTCAACGACAACCCCACCGCCATGACGGTGCTCTCCTACCTGCCGTTCTCGTCGCCGACGGCGATGCCGCTGCGGCTGTTCGCCGGGGACGCGGCGCTCTGGGAGCTGTTCGCCTCGCTGGCGCTGCTGCTGGTGGCGGCGGCCGGATTCCTGCTGGCCGGGGCCCGCGTCTACGAGGGGTCGCTGCTGCGGACCAACGGCCGCACCTCGCTGCGGACCGCCTGGCGGGAGCGCGAGACGATCGGCTGACCGTCCGACCCGCGCCACGCGTCGGCGGCCCCGCACGGGGTCGTCGGAGGTCTCTTATACACATCT